>NZ_JBSYOO010000048.1:0-36349 GCF_058244675.1 Candidatus Thiodiazotropha sp. AKIB8
CGGAGATAATGTGAAGATGGTTGTAAAACTGATAGCACCGATCGCGATGGAAGAGGGTCTGCGTTTTGCGATCCGCGAAGGTGGTCGGACAGTGGGTGCCGGTGTGGTATCCAAGATTATCGAGTAATAGATAATGGCTAACCAGAGAATACGAATTCGTCTCAAAGCATTTGATCATCGTCTGATTGATCAATCTGCACGCGAGATTGTGGAGACCGCTAAGCGGACAGGCGCGCACGTGCGTGGCCCGATTCCACTGCCGACTAAGAATGAGCGATATACCATTCTGATTTCACCGCATGTCAATAAAGATGCGCGAGATCAGTATGAGATACGCACCCATAAGCGTCTACTCGATATTGTCGAGCCGACTGATAAGACTGTGGATGCGTTAATGAAGCTCGATTTGGCTGCCGGCGTCGACGTGCAGATCAAACTGAACTGAGGTTAAGAACGATGGCGATTGGAGTAGTCGGCCGGAAGGCAGGAATGACCCGAGTATTTACCGAACAAGGTGATTCCGTGCCTGTTACGGTTATAGAGGTTGAACCCAACCGTGTTACACAGCTGAAGTCTGAAGATGCCGATGGGTATCTTGCTATTCAGATTACTACCGGTGCGCGTAAAGCGTCACGGGTAAGTAAGCCAGCTGCCGGACACTACGCGAAAGCAGGTGTCGAGGCTGGACGTAACATGTGGGAGTTTCGCGCTCAATCATCTGATGTAGAAGGCATCGAAGTAGGTAGCGAGATTAAAGCTGACCTTTTTGAAGCTGGCCAGATCGTTGATGTTCGCGGTAAGACTCAGGGTAAAGGTTTTCAGGGTGGTGTGAAACGTCACAACTTCCATATGCAGGATGCGACCCATGGTAACTCACTGTCTCATCGTGCTCCTGGTTCGATTGGACAATGTCAAACCCCTGGTCGTGTCTTCAAAGGCAAGAAGATGGCAGGTCACATGGGTGCGGCACAGCGCTGCCAGCAGAACCTTGAAATTGTTCGTGTTGACGCAGAGCGTAATCTGCTCTTGGTTAAAGGTTCAGTACCGGGCTCCAGAGGGGGTGACGTAATCGTTACGCCTGCTGTGAAGATGAAGAATAAAGGGTGACAGTAATGGATCTCAACGTAAAGACAGCCGCTGGATCTCAGACAATGCAGGTATCTGATGATGTCTTCGGCGCAGAATTCAAGCAGACGCTGATACATCAAGTAGTTACTGCTTATATGTCTGCAGCGCGTGCTGGAACTAAAGCACAAAAGAATCGTGCTGCAGTGAGAGGTGGTGGTGCCAAGCCATTTCGTCAGAAAGGTACTGGCCGTGCCCGTGCAGGTACTAGCCGTAGCCCGATTTGGCGCAGTGGTGGTGTCAACTTTGCTGCCGCCCCTCGCAGTTATGCACAGAAGGTTAATCGTAAGATGTACCGTGGTGCAATTCGATCAATATTGTCGGAGCTCAATCGCCAGGAGAGACTGGTGGTGGTCGATGAGATCAGCATCTCTCAACCAAAGACTAAAGAGTTGGTTGGCAAATTGAAGGGACTGGATATTAACGATGTCCTCGTGGTATCTGAAAGCCCGGATGAAAATCTCTATCTGGCGTCACGAAACCTATATGGTGTCGATGTGCGCGATGTAGAAGAGATCGATCCAGTAAGTCTGGTCGCCTATGAGCATATCTTGGTTACCGAGAACGCGGTTAAAAAACTTGAGGAGCGTCTGGCATGAATAACGAACGTCTCATGAAGGTTCTTTTGAGTCCGCTGGTTTCGGAAAAAAGCAGCATTATTGCAGACCAAAACGCTCAATATACCTTTCGCGTAACAACTGACGCTACCAAGCGTGAGATTGCGAAAGCGGTTGAAAAGCTGTTTGAGGTTGAGGTCGAGCGTGTTCAAGTGGTGAATGTCAAAGGTAAGCAAAAACGCTTTGGCGCCATCAATGGCAAACGTTCCGACTGGAAAAAAGCATATGTACGTCTCAAGGCTGGCAGCGAAATCGATTTCGCAGCTGGTGCATGAGCAAGTAATACAGGATTGGGATAATGGCAGTCGTTAAATCAAAACCGACCTCTGCAGGCCGCAGGTTTGTGGTCAAGGTTGTCGATGCAGAGCTCCATAAGGGTGCGCCCTATGGTCCACTGCTGGCAAAAAAGAGCAAGAGCGGTGGTCGTAACAACAACGGTCGTATAACTACCCGTCATCGTGGTGGTGGTCATAAACAGCGCTATCGTATTATCGATTTCAAGCGAAACAAGGAAGCTATTCCAGCTGTCGTTGAAAGACTTGAATACGATCCTAATCGAACCGCACGAATCGCTCTGATTCGCTATGCAGATGGAGAACGCAATTACATTATTGCGCCTAACAATCTGCATGTTGGAGATAGCGTAGAGTCAGGTTCAGCCGCACCAATCAAGACCGGTAACTGTCTCCCACTGCGAAACATGCCACTTGGTTCAGTTGTTCATTGTATTGAAATGAAACCTGGCAAAGGTGCGCAAATTGCCCGATCTGCAGGTTCAGCTGTTCAGTTGGTAGCTCGCGAGGGTGAGTACGCTACACTGCGCTTGCGTTCTGGTGAAATGAGAAAGGTACCCGCCGACTGCAGAGCAGTTATTGGTGAGGTGTCAAACTCTGAGCATAACCTACGCTCACTGGGTAAAGCCGGTGCGACGCGCTGGAAAGGTATTCGTCCAACCGTACGTGGTGTTGCCATGAACCCGGTTGATCATCCACATGGTGGTGGTGAAGGCCGTACTTCTGGCGGACGACATCCAGTGTCTCCTTGGGGTACGCCAACCAAGGGATATAAGACCCGCACCAACAAGCGCACGAACAAGATGATTGTTCGTGGTAGAAACCGTAAATAGATAATTAGGGGTTAGAGTCGTGCCACGTTCAGTCAGAAAAGGCCCATTCATTGACCACCATCTGGTAAAGAAGGTGGACGAAGCGGTAGCCCAGAACAACAAGCGTCCTATCAAAACCTGGTCACGCAGATCTGTCGTGTTTCCTGAGATGGTAGGATTGACCGTCGCTATATATAACGGCAAACAGCATGTACCTGTACTGGTGTCCGAAAATATGGTCGGACATAAACTGGGTGAGTTTGCTCTGACCCGCACTTATCGTGGTCATGCCGCAGATAAGAAGTCGAAGTAAGGGGGATATGATGCAAACAACAGCAAAGTTACGTCATGCCCGTCTTGCGGCTCAAAAAGGTAGATTGGTTGCTGACCAAATTCGTGGGCTGCCAGTAGAGCAGGCGCTTAATATTCTGTCGTTCAGCAAGAAAAAGGGCGCAGTATTGGTAAAGAAGGTTCTCGAATCCGCTATCGCCAATGCTGAGCACAATGATGGTGCTGATATCGATGAACTGAAGGTTGCGGCCGTGAGTGTTGACGAAGGTCCCACCATGAAGCGTATTCGTGCTCGGGCTAAAGGCCGCGCATCCAGAATTCTCAAGCGAACCAGTCACATTAATGTGACGGTTGCAGAAAAGTAAAAGGCAAGAGAGGCCGAAATGGGTCAGAAAGTACATCCAACCGGGATACGTCTTGGCATTGTTAAAGACTGGACGTCCAAGTGGTATGCAGATTCTAAGCAGTATGCCACGCTTTTAAACAAAGATCTTGAAGTGCGTGAGTATCTGAAAAAGAGGTTGTCTCAAGCCTCAGTCAGCCGTATTCAGATCGATCGGCCAGCCAACAATGCACATATTACTGTTCACACAGCCCGTCCAGGACTGGTGATTGGTAAGAAAGGTGAAGATATCGATGCATTGCGTTCCGATATCTCTGCAATGATGGGCATACCGGTACATATGAGTATCGAAGAGATTCGTAAGCCTGAACTGGATGCCCAGTTGGTTGCGGAGAGTATTGCACAGCAGCTAGAGCGTCGCGTTATGTTCCGTCGAGCCATGAAGCGCTCTGTACAGAACGCCATGCGCTTGGGTGCTGAGGGTATAAAAGTCAATATTGGCGGTAGATTGAACGGCGCTGAAATTGCACGCTCTGAGTGGTATCGCGAAGGTCGCGTTCCTTTGCACACCCTGCGTGCAGATATTGATTATGGGTTTGCTGAAGCCAATACCACCTATGGCATCATCGGTGTCAAGGTATGGGTCTTCAAAGGTGAAGTATTCGGTGATCGCGAGGAAGTTGAAGTTGAGACCAAACCCGCTGCATCGAGCAAGAGGTCTTAAGTCATGCTACAGCCAAAACGGACAAAATTTCGCAAACAGCACAAAGGTCGCAATCGTGGGCTGGCGTTTGCCGGCAGCTCGGTCTCCTTTGGTGAATATGGTCTAAAGTCGACTGGCAGAGGACGTATTACCGCGCGTCAAATCGAATCAGCACGTCGTGCGATCACCCGTCACGTAAAACGTGGTGGCAAGATCTGGATTCGGGTCTTTCCTGACAAGCCGATTACCAAGAAGCCTCTTGAAGTACGTCAAGGTAAAGGTAAGGGTAATGTGGAGTACTGGGTTGCGCAGATCCAACCTGGTCGCATGCTTTATGAAATTGAAGGCATTTCCGAAGAAATCGCACGCGAAGCGTTCGCGCTAGCATCTGCGAAGCTGCCTGTAGCGACCTCTTTCGTGAAAAGGACGGTAATGTAATGAAAGCATCTGAAATTAGAGCGAAGTCGCAACAAGAGTTGACCAGCACACTGGATGAGCTCTTGAAAGAACAGTTCAACCTGCGCATGCAACAGGGTACCGGACAGCTTGCTCGTCCATCCCGCATGAATGAAGTTCGTAAAGATATTGCGCGGATCAAGACTGTGATGAATGAACAGAAGTCGGGTGACGCATCATGAGTGAGCAACAGGCAACTAACCGTACACTGATTGGCCAGGTGGTCAGTGATGCGATGGATAAATCAATCACAGTAACCGTTGAACGGAGAGTGAAGCATCCTGTTTACGGGAAGTTCATGAGACGTTCAACCAAAGTTCACGCTCATGATGAAGCAAATGAGTGTCACTCCGGTGATACCGTGATGGTAGAACAGTGCCGTCCACTGTCGAAGACCAAGACCTGGCGTCTGGTGAAGGTACTGGAGCGTGCGAGCTGACTTTTAAGCAGTTTGTGCCAATCGTAACTATTTGGAATTAGGGCAATACCATGATTCAGATGCAGTCTAACCTCAACGTTGCTGACAACAGCGGTGCGAAGCGGGTTCAGTGCATAAAGGTGCTAGGCGGTTCTCACCGTCGTTATGCCGGCGTTGGCGACATTGTTAAAGTCAGTGTCAAAGATGCAATCCCTCGAGGCAAAGTTAAGAAAGGTGACGTCTACAATGCGGTTGTCGTACGCACCAGAAAAGGTGTTCGTCGACCTGATGGATCGGTGATTCGTTTCGATTCCAATGCTGCCGTACTGCTCAACAGTTCGTTACAGCCCATTGGTACACGTATCTTTGGTCCCGTTACCCGTGAATTAAGGGGTGAGCGATTTATGAAAATAATTTCGCTTGCACCTGAAGTTTTGTGAGGCAGCACTAATGGCAAGCAAGATTAAAAAAGGTGACGAAGTTATCGTCATTACCGGAAAGGATAAGGGCAAGCGCGGTACAGTAGTCAAGACGCTTGCAGATGACCGTTTGGTCGTCGAAAACGTCAATATGGCAAAAAAGCATACCAAGCCAAACCCTAATAAGGGTGAACCTGGAGGTATCCTGGACAAGGAGATGCCGTTACACATCTCCAATGTCGCTTTATATAACCCGGCAACTGATAAGGGTGATCGGGTAGGTTTCAAAATTCTCGAAGATGGCAAAAAGGTTCGGATTTTTAAATCCAACCAAGAAGTCGTCGACATTTGAGGCACGATGAGAGATGGCTAGGTTACAGCAATATTATAGTGAGACTGTTGTCAAGAATCTGATGGATAAGTTTCAGTTCAACAGCATCATGGAAGTGCCGAAAATCACTAAGATTACCCTGAATATGGGTGTCGGTGAGGCAATCGGTGATAAAAAGGTACTTGAGCACGCAGTAGGTGACATGGAGAAGATTGCCGGTCAAAAGGCTATCATTACCTATGCCAGAAAATCTATCGCTGGTTTCAAGGTTCGTGAAGGGTGGCCAATTGGTTGCAAGGTGACACTGCGCAGAGAGCGTATGTATGAATTCCTTGATCGACTGATTAACATCTCGATACCCCGTATCCGTGACTTTCGTGGCTTGAGTAACAAGTCATTTGATGGTCGAGGAAACTACTCAATGGGTGTCAAAGAACAGATTATGTTTCCTGAGATCGATTACGACAAAATCGACGCGCTTCGTGGTTTGGATATTACCATCACCACAACAGCGCGTACTGATGAGGAAGGTCGTGCGCTCTTGGAAGCCTTTAAGTTTCCATTTAAGAACTGAGTTTAATATGGCAAAGAAAAGCATGATCGCACGTGAAACCAGACGTGCACGTACAGTTTCCCGGTTTGCCGCGAAACGTGATGCTCTCAAAGCTGTGATCAAGAATCCAAACAGCAGTTTTGAAGAAGTTGAAGTGGCTGTAAATAAATTACAGAAATTACCAAGGGATGCTAGTCCATCACGCAAGCGGAATCGCTGCCAGGTGACCGGTCGTCCTCACGGTGTTTACCGTAAATTCGGCTTGTGCAGAAATAAACTGCGCGAAGCGGCAATGAGAGGTGATGTTCCAGGGCTTGTTAAAGCTAGCTGGTAACAGTATAATCCTGCGCCCTTACCCCGAGTGCCCTGAGCACTTGGTTGTTTAATCGTTAGGTATCGCGCCATAAAGGCGGACTGACCTTAGGAGCTAAAATATGAGTATGTCAGATCCCATAGCGGATATGCTCACACGTATACGAAATGGCCAGGCAGCAAAAAAATCGTCTGTCGAGTTGCCCTCTTCCAAGCAAAAGGTAGCAATTGCAAACCTTTTGAAAAGCGAAGGCTATATCCAAGAAGTCTCAGTTAAAGAAGATAGCCCTAAACCAACACTGGTTTTGGAGTTGCGCTATTTTCAGGGTCGTCCCGTAATTGAGCTTATCAAACGGGTCAGCCGTCCTGGACTGCGTGTTTATAAAGGTAGAGATGATCTGCCAAAGGTACGCGCCGGACTCGGGGTTGCGATTATCTCCACATCTAAAGGTGTGATGACAGATCGAGCCGCACGTGAACTCGGCCAGGGCGGTGAAGTTATCGCCTTTGTTGCATAGGAGGTCGAATCATGTCACGTGTAGCAAAAAGTCCTATCGCATTACCCTCCGGTATTACCGTGAAAATGGGTGATCAATCGATTTCTGTCAAAGGGCCTAAAGGTGAAATGGCTCTGAATCTTCATCCTGATATTGCAATCAAAGAAGAAGACAATAATCTCAATGTAGCACCTAAATCTGAAGCCAAATCAGCTTGGGCCATGGCAGGAACCTTCCGTGCATTGGTCAATAATATGGTTACTGGCGTTAGCCAGGGATTTGAAAAGAAGTTGCAGCTTGTCGGTGTTGGCTACAGAGCACAAGCCGGTGGTAAAAGCCTCAATTTAAATCTTGGTTTTTCACATCCAATCGATTATCCAGTTCCGGAGGGTATCAGTATTGCAACGCCTTCAGCCACTGAAATCGTAGTAAGTGGTAGTGACAAACAGCGTGTTGGCCAAGTTGCTGCAGAGATTCGCGCATACCGCCCACCTGAGCCTTACAAGGGTAAGGGTGTCAGATATGCTGACGAACATGTGGTTCGTAAAGAAGCCAAGAAGAAATAGGTAGAACGATGGACAAGAAACAATCACGTATACGCCGCGGGCGTCGTACCAGAGCAAAGATCAGAGAGCTTGGTGTTCATCGTCTCTCGATTCATCGTACACCACGCCACATTTATGCTCAGGTAATAAGTCCTGATGGTGAGAGTGTATTAGCCAGTGCCTCAACTCTGGACAAGGCTGTACTGGGCGAGATCGACGGTAAAGCCAGCGGCAATATCAAAGCAGCCTCAGTAGTAGGAAAGTTTGTGGCAGAGCGGGCAAAGAGTGCCGGCGTTGAAAGTGTGGCTTTTGATCGTTCGGGTTTTCGTTACCACGGTCGCGTTAAGGCCCTCGCTGAAGCGGCTCGTGAAGCCGGTCTTCAATTTTAAAGGTTTAGGATTATGGCAAATTTTAATGCAAAGCCTGAGGGTGACGAGTTACTAGAAAAGCTCGTCAATGTTAACCGGGTTGCGAAAGTGGTCAAAGGTGGTCGTCAATTCGGCTTCTCTGCACTGACAGTAGTTGGTGATGGAAAAGGTAGAGTTGGTTTTGGGACTGGTAAGGCTAGAGAGGTACCAGTTGCTATCCAGAAAGCTATGGAGACTGCGCGCAAAAACATGGTTAGCGTAAAACTCAATGGCTCTACACTACAGTATCCTCTGGTTGGTCGACATGGTGCAGCAAAGGTATTCATGCAGCCAGCCTCAGACGGTACCGGCATTATCGCAGGTGGCGCGATGCGCGCTGTCTTTGAAGTGCTGGGTGTACAGAACGTCTTGGCAAAGTGTATCGGCACAAACAATCCAATGAATGTTGTGCGAGCTACCATTAACGGCCTTAACGAAATGGCTGACGCTGAATCAGTTGCCCTTAAACGGGGTAAAAGCGTCGAAGATATCCTGGGGTAAGACATGGCTGATAAGAAGATGATGCGGGTAAAACTGGTGCGTAGCACAAGTGGTCGCCTTGCGAGTCATAAAGCATGTGTGAAAGGACTGGGTCTGCGTCGTATACATCACGAAGTTGATGTTGAAGATACCCCTTGCACTCGCGGCATGGTTAACAAGGTCAGTTACATGGTTAAGGTAGTGGAGTCTTAAGATGAAATTGAATACTCTTCAGCCAGCACCGGGAAGCAAGACTACACGCAAACGCGTTGGTCGCGGCATCGGTAGTGGACTCGGAAAAACCTGCGGACGTGGTCATAAGGGTCAAAAGTCTCGTTCAGGTGGTTTCCATAAAGTCGGATTTGAAGGCGGTCAAATGCCTTTGCAACGCCGTCTTCCAAAGATCGGTTTTACCTCTCGAGTTTCCATAGTTTCTGCTCAGGTACGTCTGGGTGAGTTAGCTAAAATCGAAGGTGATGTCATAGATCTTGAAGCTCTAAAGAAAGCGAATCTGATCCGCCGCTCAATGAAGCGTGCAAAGATCTTCGCCTCTGGAAGCATTGATCGCGCTGTTACAGTAAAAGGTATCAGCCTGACTAAGGGTGCAAAGGCTGCTATTGAAGCCGCCGGTGGTAAGGTCGAATAGATCATGGCCAACCAAGGTTCAATGATGGGAGCGCTCGGTGGCATGGGGCAGTTGACTGAGTTACGTCAACGTCTACTGTTTGTTGCTGGCGCGCTTTTGGTTTTTCGCATTGGTACGTTCATACCTGTACCTGGCGTAAACCCTGTGGCACTTGCTGCTCTGTTTGAGCAGGCTCAAGGATCCATTCTGGACATGTTTAACATGTTTTCGGGTGGTGCTCTTGAACGTGCCAGTCTCTTTGCTCTTGGTATCATGCCCTATATCTCAGCCTCTATTATCATGCAGTTGATGTCTGCTGTTATCCCTAGCTTGGAGCAGTTGAAGAAAGAGGGTGAGTCTGGTCGAAGAAAGATCACGCAATACACTCGCTATGGCACTGTTGTACTAGCTACATTTCAGGCTGTTGGCATCTCGATTGCGCTACAGAGTCAGACCGTTGGTGGTGAGACTATCGTAGTACACCAGGGTGTAGGTTTTGTGGTTACTGCAGCCGTCTCTCTCGTAACTGGCACTATGTTTTTGATGTGGCTTGGCGAGCAGATTACTGAGCGCGGTATCGGCAATGGTATTTCGATGATCATATTTGCAGGTATTGTTGCTGGATTGCCTGCTGCAATCGGCGGGACTCTTGAACTGGCTCGCACCGGTGAACTTAATGCGATAACAATTCTCTTTCTGTTTGTTCTTGCTATTGCAGTTACCGCTTTTGTTGTCTTTGTTGAACGTGGTCAACGACGTATCACAATTAACTATGCAAAGCGCCAGCAAGGTCGAAGGATGCTTGCGGCACAGAGTACCCATTTGCCTTTAAAGCTTAATATGGCTGGCGTAATACCACCAATTTTTGCCTCCAGTATTATTCTTTTCCCAGCAACACTAGGGCAGTGGTTTGGAAATACTGAGGGAACGCGCTGGATTCAAGACATATTCGCAAAGCTCTCACCAGGAGAGCCTGTTTATGTCATGGCTTATGCAGCAGCGATCATATTTTTCTGCTTTTTTTATACGGCGTTAGTTTTTAACTCGCGTGATACCGCTGATAACCTAAAGCGTTCAGGTGCTTTTATACCGGGTATAAGACCTGGCGAGCAGACTGCAAAGTATATAGATGGGGTTATGTCCAGGTTAACAATGGCTGGTGCTATTTATATAACCCTGGTCTGCCTGCTGCCAGAGTTTCTCATCGTCGGTTGGAATGTACCTTTCTACTTCGGTGGTACATCGCTACTGATTATAGTGGTGGTGGTGATGGATTTTATGGCGCAGGTTCAAGCGCACTTGATGTCACACCAGTATGAGGGCTTGATGAAAAAGGCCAATTTAAAAGGTGGTGGCAGCGGTGGTCTGCTGCGCTGATTTGACCGAATCTAATTTGGAGTCTGTAACATGAAAGTGCGTGCATCAGTTAAAAAAATCTGCCGCAATTGTAAGATTGTTCGCCGTAATGGCGTAGTGCGTGTCATCTGTAAAGAAGGCCGCCACAAGCAGCGTCAGGGATAACCTGATTAAAAAATGACGCGGTAACGACTTGATAGAGTCTGTTGCCTGAGGTATTATTGTGCGTTTCCCTTCGGAATAATTTCGGGGGGTACATTAGGAGATTAGAAAGATGGCTCGAATTGCTGGAGTCAACATTCCGGATCGAAAGCATGCAGTTATTGCATTGACCTCTATCTATGGTATCGGACGCTCACGTGCGGGTGATATCTGTGAAGAGGCTGGTATTAAACCAAGTACCAAAATCCAGGAATTGAGTGAAGACCAAATTGAGTCCATTCGTGGCATCGTATCCCGTTTTACGGTTGAAGGCGATCTGCGACGTGAGATCTCCATGAATATAAAACGCTTGATGGATCTCGGTTGTAACCGTGGTATACGTCACCGTCGCGGTCTTCCGTTACGTGGACAGCGTACACGCACCAACGCACGCACCCGTAAAGGGCCGCGTCGTCCGATCAAACGTTAATTAATTTTAATTCGAATCTGTAGGTACAGAAGATGGCAAAACCCAGTAGCCGTACCAAAAAGAAGGTAAGAAAGAGCGTCACCGACGGTGTTGCTCATATTCACGCTTCTTTCAATAATACCATCATTACCATAAGCGACCGTCAGGGTAATGCCCTAGCGTGGGCTACAGCCGGCGGCTCCGGTTTTCGTGGTTCCAGAAAAAGTACGCCGTTTGCAGCACAGGTTGCTGCAGATCGTGTAGGTCAGATGGTTAAGGAGTACGGCGTCAAGAATCTCGATGTCAATGTTAAAGGTCCGGGGCCTGGACGTGAGTCTGCCGTTAGATCTCTTAATAATGCTGGTTTCAAAATCACCAGTATTTCCGACGTGACACCGATACCTCATAACGGTTGCCGTCCTCCTAAAAAGCGCCGCGTATAATCACTGGAGTTATTGAATCATGGCAAGGTACATCGGACCTAAGTGTAAGCTGAGCCGTCGAGAAGGCACAGACCTTTTCCTCAAGAGTCGTGTGCGCTCGGTTGACTCCAAGTGCAACATGGAAAAAGTACCAGGACAGGCGGGTGACCGTCGTCGCCGGGTTTCTGACTATGGTTTGCAGTTACGTGAGAAGCAGAAAGTACGTCGTATCTACGGTGTAATGGAAAAGCAGTTCCGTAACTACTATAAGGCTGCTGCACAGAACAAGGGCGCAACAGGTGAAAATCTGCTGCAGCTCCTTGAGACACGACTGGACAATATTGTCTACCGTATGGGATTCGGCGCCACACGTGCTGAAGCCCGCCAACTCGTCAGCCATAAAGCGATCGAGGTCAACGGTAAAATTGTTAATGTGCCTTCCTTTAAAGTTAACGCGGAAGACGAAGTTACAATCCGTGAGAAGGCTAAAAAGCAGGTCAGAATTCAGGGGGCCCTGGAGTTGCAGGGACAATATGGATTCGTTGACTGGGTGGAAGTGGATCCTAAAGCAATGAAGGGTAAGCTAAAGCGCATTCCGGACCGTTCTGATCTATCTGCTGAAATTAACGAACAACTGGTCGTTGAGCTCTACTCCAAGTAAGCCTTGACGAGGGAAAATATATGACCGAAAGCGTTACGGAATTTCTAAAGCCTCGCATCGTCAATGTACAGCCGATAACAGCAACACGAGCCAAGGTAACTCTTGAGCCTCTCGAAAGAGGTTTTGGACACACTCTGGGCAATGCACTTCGGCGCATCCTTCTTTCGTCAATGCCTGGTAGTGCGATAACTGAAGTTGAGATCGCAGAGGTATTACATGAGTACACCACGATTGAAGGTGTGCAAGAAGATGTACTGGATATTTTGCTTAATCTAAAGCAGGTTGCTTTGGTTATGCACACCCGTGATGAAGCGACTTTGAAGTTGCAGAAAAAGGGTCCAGGACAGGTCTTTGCAAGTGATATCGCTGTAGATCATGATGTGGAAGTTGCTAATCCTGATCATGTTATTGCGACTCTGACTAAGTCAGGCGAAATAAACATGACTCTGAATGTACACCGTGGGCGGGGTTATCACCCTGCAGCAGCCCGTCAGGGTTCCGCCGGCGACGAACGTCCAATCGGTATGTTGCAGGTTGATGCATCGTTTAGTCCCATCCGCGAAGTAGCCTATAGCGTTGAGGCTGCTCGTGTAGAGCAGAACACAGGTTTAGATCGTCTGGTCATCGAATTGGAAACCAATGGAACCATTGATCCAGAAGAGGCAATCAGACGTTCAGCCAGTATTTTACGTGACCAGCTCTCTGTATTTGTCGACCTGGAAGCTGAGGCTGCTGAGTCGGTTGCAGAACCAGAAGAGCCAGCAATCGATCCAATACTGTTGCGTCCGGTTGATGATCTTGAGTTGACTGTTCGTTCAGCCAACTGCTTAAAGGCTGAAAACATTTTCCTTATCGGTGATTTGATTCAAAGAACCGAGGTGGAACTGCTTAAAACGCCAAATCTGGGTAAGAAATCACTTACTGAGATTAAAGACGTGCTTGCACGTCGTGGTTTGTCACTGGGCATGCGCCTGGAACATTGGCCACCAGAAAATATCGAAGAGCAACTGGCTCATTAAGCCCGTTTCTTTCACCTTTTAAACTATTTTTGAATTTGGGGAAGTCGACCCATGCGCCATCGCAAATCAGGACGGCAGCTTAATCGGAACAGCAGCCATAGGAATGCCATGTTTAGAAACATGGCGGTCTCTTTGATCAATCATGAATTGATCAAGACGACTGTACCCAAGGCTAAAGAACTGCGTAAAGTTGCTGAACCGCTCATTACCATGTCAAAGACAGATAACGTCGCTAAACGGCGTCTGGCTTTCTCTCGTCTACGTGATAAATCAGCTGTCGGTAAGCTCTTTGCAGAGTTAGGCCCAAGATATCAGGCTCGTCCTGGTGGCTATGTGCGGATTCTGAAATGTGGCTATCGTGCTGGTGATAAGGCGCCTATGGCTTATGTTGAACTGGTCGACCGTCCAGCGGTTGAAGAGCCAGTAGAGGAAGCTGAGGCGGATACTGAAGAATAAACCAGCAGGGTTTAAGAGCATAAAGAACCCATACAGCAATGTATGGGTTTTTTTATGTTCGTTATCTATTCAACCTCAAAAAATCAGTTGACCGCTGATATCTGACGTAAGTAAATGATACGCCACTTCAATTGATGAAGTTTTTGCTCACCCATTGGGTAAACTCATTACCGCTACATCGATTTGTGTAAAAAATCAGCCTTTCCGGAAAGACGTCAATACCAGCGGTCAACTGCCACAAAAGTGGCGATCGTGCAGGTTTGCCGTAAAAAAATAAAGCATATGGGGGAATTAATAGCACTACTTTTTAAGTGTTTTCATTAAGTCATCCAGATCAATAGCTTGGGCTGTTTGCTTTTCTGCTTCCTTGATCTCAAATATGCGATGTCCATTGATCATGCCTGATATGTCTGCATTTGAACTACCAAGATCATGGGTGAAAACCGCAATCACATGGAGAAGTGAATACCAGGCGATGATCTGGTAGGTAATATGGTGAAGGTCAGTCATGCTCATTCCAAAAATAGATGGCATTTCGTTGAGTAGCACAAAGCCACTTATCACGCTCAAAGTCAGTACAAAGAAAAAGACCAAATAGATTGGGCCCCATAGTGGATTATGGCTAAACCATTTTGGCAGGGGTGATTTACCAAGGGTTAAGTAGAACTTAACAACCTGTAATGCTTGAGATATGCGGTGGAGATTCGGCTCACAGTCACTGATGTGCTCAGCACCCTTTCCAAAAAAGAGAAGGAAGAGTCTGATCAGAAGGCCGGGTAGTAGTATTGCGCTGAGTATGTAGTGGATTTCGTGGAGGTCTGTGGATGAGAGGAGCTGGTTGTTGAGCAGAAATCCAGTAGCCATCAAGCCAAGGGTCGGGAATGCGATAAGCCAGTGCGACACCCTTAGCCAGTGACTCCAGATTAAAACACGGGTAACGCTATTGGTTTGCATGGTAATTCCTGTCACTGTATGAATAAGCTATATATTACGCTGTAAGGAGAGTATTGATCGATGTTGTTCATAGGGTTTTTAGTTTTTTTAGGTCTCAATGGTGATGTGGATGATAGTGGAGAATGGTTGGCTGCAGAACTGTTCAAATTCAACTGGTATAGGCCTGCTAGTGTACCCCGTCATAGATTCTGTAACATTCAGAGCCCCGCCCCAATACGTCAGATCAAGGCGTGGCTCGCAGGGAATGGCAGGCCCTTTACAAGAGCAACAATGCAGAGCTGGCGTATTGGGGCGGCTCCCTCCGGGGCGCGGCTAACCCCTTCCAGACTCGCTGAATGGTACAGAATCTATGACGAGGTGCACTAGTGCTAATAATATCCAATACATTCAACTAATTTGGCATTGATAAATAACATGTTGAGGCAAAGAAAGAACAAAAGAGAGAAGCGAGAGGCCAGGGATCAAGCCCTCCTGCGTTACCAAAAACAGCGACAGCGTAATCTTTTAGCTAAACCTGGTGTAAATGAGTTTATTCTGGTTCTTGATCACATGAAAGCAGGGTTCAATGTGGCCAAAATTTTTAGAAGTGCAGAAGCCTTTGGGGCTTCAGAAGTTCATCTTATTGATATTGGTCCTTTCGATCCATCGCCTGGAAAAGGTGCATTCAAGAAGGTGCCCGCTAAATTTTTTAATAGTTTTGAGGAGAGCTATCAGGATCTTGTTGCCCGGGACTATGACATTGTAATGTTGCAAGGCGGCTGCGGACGGTTGTCCACTGATGTAGCCCTGAGCAGGAAGAGTGCCTTTGTTTTAGGTCACGAAGAGTGGGGGCATAGCTTTCAGCAGGAGGAGTACCCGGATATCGATTGCCTCTCCATACCTCAGTATGGCCAGGTTGAGAGCCTCAATGTTGCTGTTGCGGCATCGATCGTTATGTATGAATACGTGCGACAGCACTCATCGAGATAAGATATCTGATGAGAGAAATCTTTTTATGTTGAACTAGTGACTATAGGTCCGGTAGATCAACACTTTTTGTGGATAATACAGTTATAACAACAACTGAGAGCGCAGCAATTAGTAGCCAAGACATATCAATCATCCTCTATATTAATAACTACCGATTCTATGTCGGTATGGTTATTTATTGGTCGTTAGGTATAAAGGCTAAGCCATAAACTTAGCTTCTTCTGTGACTTATAACTGATTTAGCTTAAGTTAAACTTAAGCGAAGTGTGATCGGCGTCACATTAATCCCTCTGGCGCTAATTTTTTTGGTGCAGATATTTTAGGCGTTGGGCGTCAAATATCTCCAGGGGTACAAATTTTTTACATATGTATCAAGGTGTTGTTTTACAGACAAATATTATGGTTGGCGGCCGCTCTTGATCGATTTCTATTCTGGAGATAGTGGCGGTGCCAATAGACAAGCGGTACATGGATGCCAAAGGTGCGTTCAGTAAGTGGGTCAGGATGCTTCTAATAACCCCGGCATGGGTAACCATAAGGATATGCTTTCCCGCATGTTCTGAGGTCGCCTCGATAAAGGCTTGCTGAACTCTGTTACTGAAGCTATCCAGAGACTCTGCGCCTGTTGGTCGGTTGGTGATGGGATCGTGGTAAAAACGGTTAAGAATATTTGGGTCAGTTGCGCGTAGTTCATCTCCAGAGTGGCCTTCCCACGCTCCAAATCCAACTTCTTTCAAGCGATCATCATGGATGAGATCGATTTTCAGTTGGTTACTCAACTCTAGAGCAAATTCACTACATCGCTTTAGTGGCGAGCTTATAGCAACTTCCCAGGGAGACTCCTTAGATGTTGCATGTCGCATCTCCTGCCACCCTTTCTCGCTAAGCGGGTCGTCGATTTGCCCCCTGTAACGTCTACCTCCAACAGGCTCACCATGACGCATCAGATCGATTATGGTTTTTTGACTCATAAGGGGAGATTAAGCAAAAAATAACCAGGGCCTGTTAATACGACTCGGATCGGCCCTAGATCAGACCTGTAATGGTGAGAAAAGTCAAAATTACGAGAAACACAATCAGACTTCTCCAAATCAATGCCATCGCGGCCTTGGGCAGGTATGAATAGAGATGTGCCCCGGCATAGGCTTCGTCGAGTAGTGTGGTCAAGCGCATTGCTCCACTACCTGTACAGATCAAGGTACCGGTATTACTGTCACTGAATTCGCTATGACGGCTCTCCTGATAGCTTCTCCAGCCATACAGGGCATCCTCGAAACTACCAGCGATGGCGTAACAGAATGATGTGATTCTCGCTGGTACCCAATCTAAGATGGTCAACAACTGTTTGGCGTTTAATTTGAAATCGATATCCTGCGCAGCCTGATCTGAGCTGGGTAGCCAAGTAGCCAGGCGGTAGAACATAGCACCTAGAGGGCCAAGGATTACAAACCAGAAAAGTACAGCGCTTGTGCGTCGATTGGCCTGTTGTAATGCGGCTTCAGCCACAGCTTGAGAACAGGCAGGTTCACTGGTTGGTGGTTCATCTTCGATAATCACCCGTGCGACATCTCGTGCATCGGTATCATCATCTTCAGCAGCAGAGACATATTGGTTGATCTGTTGGTCTAAATCCTCTGGTCCCAGGGTGTAGAGGAGAACGCCAATGGAGAAGATGACTGCAGGAATTCCTAACAGACTATCTGCGAAGAGTTGTTGAAGAACGGCAATACCCAGAAGGGGGGGCAAAAGGAGTAAGATCAGTCCGAAAAGGCCTTGTTGCAACCAGTCGGGTAGATTTTGCAGTAGCTGCCACTGGCAATATCTGGAGAACCAGCGATGATTTCGCAGGTGGATATGCTCTAGTAAAAAACGCTCTGCTATCAGGCAGATAAGTATGATCGTCAATGTCATCGCGAGAGTTTCGGCGAAAGTGAAGAAAGTTTCAAGTTGTGAGTGGGGTTTTTATAGAATTTGCGATCTGTTTACAGTGATTCCTGATTAGCATCCTATGCACTACCCCTATCCATTCAGATGCGGAACATGCTGATCGTCAGTTGAAAATTAAAGTGATGATGGAATATCCGCCCTTTGTCTCAAGAATGCAATAGACTGAAGTAATACTCCCAGTCAAACAGGGGGCCAGGGTCAGTTTTCCTTCCTGGTGCTATGTCAGCGTGTCCTGTGATGCGCTGTTTGGTAATTGATGGGTAGCTGTTCATAATCTGATTTGTGGCTACAGCAAGACTCAGGTACTGCTCTTCTGTAAAGGGTGTATCGTCGCAGCCCTCCAGTTCAATGCCAATTGAGAAATCGTTGCAACGCTGCTGTCCACAAAAGCTTGATTCACCAGCATGCCAAGCCCGGTTGTGAAATGGAACATATTGGACAAGCGAGCCATCACGTCGTATCAGAAGGTGGCTGGAGACTTTCAGGTCTTTGATTTCATTAAAGAATGGGTGAGCGTTAGCGTCAAGACAGTTCATGAACAGGTTATCAATCCATGATCCTCCGAACTCTCCCGGAGGAAGACTGATACTGTGAATTACCAACAGGTCTATCTCCGTACCAGGAGGGCGCTCATCCTGGTTGACCGAGCTTCTGTAGACGGCACTCTTGAGTAGGCCGTTTTGCAACTGCTTCAAGGCTGATCTGATGAGGGGAAGCCTTTTAGCACCATGTCAGTGTAACTGACAACGCCTATTACCTCGCCTTGCTCCACTACAGGTGCCCTGTTCAGTTCAAAGCGAGCAAACATTCTTGCGCAATATCGTATATCCATCTGCGGTGAGACGGTAAATGCCGGTTTACTCATGATTTCGTATATGTTGACCCGCTCAGGAGCCCTGTCTTTGGCAAGCACCTGACGGGCGATGTCGGACAGGGTAACCAAGCCGAACTCATCATGTTCATGGCGTTTTTTAACAATCAGAGACTTGGTTTCGACATGGGTCATCTTATCCAGAGCCTTCTGGACAGTATCCATTCCATCAACCATGTCAAAGTTGCTTTTCATTACGTCACGGACGCGGACTAGTTTGTTATCGTTCATAACTCCTCCTCGATCACTTGTGAAAGAGACGCGATCTGGTGACTGACACCAACTGCATCTTCGATGTCTATCTGGAATGCAATGCCGTTTCCCGGTTGGTCGTCAAATTCACCCGCTTCGGAAATCTTTTCCAATATCGTCCGGCTAAGGTGTTCTTCTACCAATAACAGAACAACATCGCGCTGTGTGTCCAGGGTAAGTCCGAGGAAGGTTTTAGACTGTTCTATCCCTTCTCCACGAGCATGATTGATGACTGTTGAGCCTGTCGCTCCGGCTGCCCGGGCTGCTTCAAGTACCTTTTCAGTGGTACTGTCCTCTACCAGAGCGATGATGAGTTTGAAGTGCATGTGGATACCTCGAATTAATCACTCAATTTTGATGTTTACGACTGCGCCATTCACTGAGCTGGGCGTAAGCCATAACTGACATAATGGGAAATAGACTTGCAAAGGCGATCAGACCAAATCCATCCAGCAAAGGGTTCCTCCCTGGGATATTGCTAGACAGGCCAATGCCTAGTGCGGCCACCAGAGGGACCGTTACGGTGGATGTGGTTACACCGCCTGAGTCATAGGCCAGGGCAATAATAGAGCGTGGCGCGACTGTGGTCTGGAGCATGACAACCACATAGCCGGCAATAATGTACCAATGTAGTGGTGTGCCGGTGATGATTCGATAACTACCCAGGGTTATACCCAGCGCGACACCGATTGCCACCGCTATGCGTAACCCCCCCTGACTGATAGCGCCAGCTGAGACCTGATTTGCCTTGATGGCGACAGCGATCAATGAGGGTTCTGCAATAGTAGTTGAGAAACCAATACTTGCAGCAAATAGATAGACCCAAAAATAGTGATGCCATTCAACGCTTTGTCCCTCGGTGGGTATGTTTAGCAACTGCGGAGAGGTGAGCTGGCTGGCCATTAGTTCGCCAAGTGGGAAGAGGGCAAGATCGAGACCTTCCAGGAACAGTGCCAGTCCGAAAAGCACCATCAGAAAACCAATTGCAATCTCTCTGGCGTTTTTCAGAGGGCGGCGCAGGACGAAGACCTGAAAGCCGACCAGAATGGCTGCAATTGGCAAAATATCGAGCACTGTTCCGCCCAGTATGGAGAGAAAATGCCAGATACCCTCAATCATAATATGATCCCGTAAAACATAACGAAAATCATCGGTGTCAAAGATGCAAAGGCGATAAGCCCAAAACCATCTGTCATCGGATTTCGCCCTTTGATACTCGAGGCGAGACCGACACCGAGGGCGGTTACCAGGGGCACGGTGACTGTTGATGTCGTGACGCCGCCTGAGTCGTAGGCAATACCTATTATCTCTTTGGGCGCAAAAGCTGTCATGATGACAACTCCGAGATAACCACCAATGATCAGATATTGGACGGGCCAGCCTTTAACTATTCTGACAACGCCGAGAACGATGGCAAAGCCCACAGAGAGCGCTACGGTATATCTGAGTCCCTGACTGTAATCATGCATGGCTTCCGGTGAGTCTTTTATCATCCCACCTGTCGCTGCAATTTTTGCTGCTTCCTCAGCAATTTTGATTAATGCGGGCTCTGCGACGGTTGTACCGAAACCGAGGGAAAAGGCGAACAAGAGTAGCCAGGAGAGACTGCCTTTTCGGGCAAAGTTCCAAGCCATGGATTCACCGATAGGAAATAGACCCAGATTCAAACCTTCGATAAACAGGCTAAGGCCAATGAGTACCAACAGAGTGCCGACCAGTATCGAACTGAGGTTGGGGATGGGTTGTTGCAGAACCACCAGTTGAAAAAAAGTGATGACAATAACGATCGGCAGCAGATCGCGAAAACTACTGAGGAGTGATGAGAATAGGCGCCGGATTGTATTCATAATTATTTATCGGGCCGGTTATTTTTTTCGATCAAATCGAATCGGCTGGTTTTTTCTTGGGGCTATCCCTTTAGCCCCTTAGAACAATACATTAGATTTGAGTGCGCTTCTATTTCATTTCTCTTAACTTAAGAAATGTCTTAAGGACACCTCTAACTGCTTATGCCCTCTGCGCGACTCTTGTCGCCAAACTGCGCCGCTTCTGGGCTGTGGATCTTCGCAACAGCTGGGCTATTAGGTGTGATTTTCGCCTTGAGTCGCTCCATTTTGATGGTCAATCTGTTCAGCCGATGAGATGCTCAGAGGTTCCTTAAACTCCTGAATTCTCAATTCAATGGTCTCTCTGCTACAATAGAGGTGGATTTAATTTCCCGAAAGTTGCTTTTTTACGTAGCTTTTCGAGCTCGATATATTACACGTGCTACCCTAATGTAATGACAGAAACTGTTGATTGAACAGGCACTTGGTGCTAGTTTTTGAATAGTGTATCCATTGAGGATGCTGAATGGCCACTATCCGTGTATGGTTCTTTTGTGAGGCTATTCGCAGACGCTGTTCCTTTGCTAGCATAGCCTTTCATCAGATGCAGGCTAAAGGGACTTGTTCGCATCTGCTTGGGTATAGGCAGGATTCTTCAAGTGACTTATAGATGCAAAGGCAAGATAACATTATTACTTTCGGCTCGGCTGTGCCTCGTCAGAAAAACATGACGCTTGATAGTGGCGGACGTAGGATTGTGTCTGAATGTCGCAATCTGATTGTTAAGACTATTCCCAAATTAATGAGCGACTTGTTCGAGAATCTCGATGATTCTCTATACGAAATGGCGAACAAGTCAGAAAATAATGCCCTACAGAACATCTATTTTGATTCCATGCGTGAGCTGCGTAAGCAGCGAGCAGGGATCGACCGCAACTTCACTCAGGAGCTTCTGCGAATTTATGATCGTTACTGGGAGACTGGAGATATCCAAGTCAACCAGCCAACCCTGGATGAGTTGAGCCGGGATTCCGAGATGTCCCTGGTGGAAAATGATGAGCTTGAGGACTCTTTGGCGATTACCAATATGGTGAGTAAGTCTGAGAGCCGCTATGCCAAAGAGCTATTTGCCATGAGCCAGAGGTTTGCCTATGTGATTGGTGGTGGACGGGTGGATGAGCATGTGGCACAGCGTTCTCCATTAGAGCCTGGAGTAATCTGCAACGCCTTTCAATCAGCTATGGTCAACGTGCCGGTCGAGTTACCGGTCAGATTGGTTGTTTATAAATTATTCGATCGTCATGTGATGCACTATATCGGTGGCCTCTATGATGAGGTCAACCTGCTACTTGGTCGCGCCGGCGTAATTCCTAAGTTGACACCCAAAGTTCGTCGCAATCCTGTTGCGCCCAGTGTGCGAGGAGAGGGTGGAGAGAGCTATCTGGCAAGTGACTCCTCTTACGCGCCGTCAACCTCAAGTCAAAATCCTGAGAGTCAGATGGCTACCGCTGGGGATGTGCAGGCAGAGGTTTTCGCTACTCTGCAACAGCTTCTGGGCACTCGCCGCACCACGACTGGCAGTAGCATGCTGACCTCTAGTCTGATGCTCTCAACACCTAACGGAAATGTCCCGGTGGTGGATACTGGGGAGTTGCTGGGCGTGCTTTCAGCAATTCAACAGTCAAATGTGGTGATGTTACCCCAAGGGCGCAGGATCAGTCAGACACTGAATCCTGAAGAGATGAGGGCTCGTTTGGTCAGTGACCTGCAAATTGCAAAAGATGGGCAGTTGACCCGCTCACTGGGTGATGCGGACAACGATACCATTGATGTCATCTCCATGTTGTTTGAGTTTATTCTCGATGACTACAGCCTTCCTGATGCCATGAAAGCACTGATCAGTCGATTGCAGATCCCAATGCTTAAGGTGGCAATCATCGATAAGTCTTTCTTCAGTGAGAAGATTCATCCAGCTCGTCGTTTGCTGAACTCTCTTGCTAAGGCGGCTGTCGGTTGGAATGACACAGGGGATCGGGTAAACGATACCCTTTACAGCAAGATTGAATCCACCATCAAGCGGATACTCAATGAGTTTCATGATGATCCTCAACTGTTTGCCGAACTGGATGAGGAGTTCACCGGCTGGTGGGAGAAAGAGCAACGTGGCGCTGAGATCGCTGAAAAACGTACCAATCAGATTACCCGAGGCAAAGAGCAGCTGAAGTCAGCTAAGCAGATTGTTTCGGAAGAGCTCAACAAACGCTTGCAAAAGCAGAAGATTGTGCCCCAGGCAGTGATGTCAATTCTGGAAGATGGGTGGAAGGATGCGTTACTGCTGATCTACCTGCGAGAGGGGGATCAGAGTCAGGATTGGGAGGGGGCCCTGGAGATCGTCGATCGCCTGCTCTGGAGTGTACAACCTAAATCCGAATACGCTGAACGCCAACAACTGTTGCGGGGAATACCCGAGTTGTTACGCAAGGTTAGAGAGCGTTTAAACAGCATCTCTTTCGATCAACATAAAATGGCCCGCCTCTTCAAAGAGCTGCAAAATTGTCACATACAAGTGCTACGCGGTGGTGATGGTGGTCAGGTGAGCACCCCCGGAACTCAACCAGTCAACCAGTATGAGATCCATTTTCCAGACAGTCAGTTGACTGCGGATGACACCAGTCAACTTCGTGAATTGGCAGATGAGGCCATTTCAGATAATGATGAATACTCTCAACTAGCCAAAGACCTTGAACCAGGCAGCTGGTTGGAGATGGCCGACGGAAGCACTAAAGTCCGGGTCAAGTTATCCTGGAAGAGTAAAGTGACTGACACATATATCTTTGTCAATCGCAAAGGTATGAAGGCTAAGGAACTGACCTCTGCCGGGCTTGCCCAGCAGCTTCGTGAAGGCAAAGCCAGAACTGTCGAAGTCTCCACTACACCGATCATGGATCGTGCGCTTGATGCCATGCTCAGTGCATTAAAGAACACCGATGCCTCATCTGCATCAGCCTAGGGCATAAGCAGTTACATAGAGGTGCCCTTAAGCCTATATTGGTCTCTCTGAGAGTTCGTCAGCGACGCTACGATGTGGGCCAGGTTCTTCCTTTTTATCCCTGTCGTTGACTCGCAGAATTTCACCGCTAAACTGCTCTCTTCCCGGAAGATAATGGGTTTTCCGGAATTCTTTTTAATTGAGAGAGTGTGATGAGCGAAAAGATTACCGATTCAGGCTTGAAAATAGAAGAGCTTCACGAGGGTGATGGCGAGACAGCAGAGTCTGGTCAACAGGTCACTGTACACTACACCGGTTGGTTACTGGATGGTGATAAGTTTGATTCATCGGTTGATAGAGATCAGCCCTTTAATTTTGCCCTCGGAAAAGGGATGGTGATCCGTGGATGGGATGAAGGTGTAGCGGGTATGAAGGTCGGTGGTAAACGCAGACTGACAATCCCGCCTCAGTTGGGTTATGGCGCGCAAGGTGCTGGTGGTGTAATTCCACCAAATGCAACTCTGGTATTTGACGTGGAACTGCTAGCTGTCTCCTGATGAATTTACTATCCAGTCGATATCTTATCAGCGGTCAAGTCAGTCAGGCATTGGCTGAGGATCTTGGTAGTGGTGACCTTACCGCTGCCTTATTGGATCCTGCTGCGGTCATCCAAGCGCAAATTATCTCCCGGGAGTCTGCGGTGATCTGTGGTATTCCCTGGGTCGAAGAGGTCTATCGACAACTCGATCCGGCAATTGAAATGGATTGGATGGTGGCTGATGGTGATGCTGTATCCACAGATCAGGTGCTTTGCCGATTAAACGGGAATACCCGGGCACTGTTGAGTGGAGAGCGTTGTGCTTTAAACTATCTGCAGACCCTGTCTGGTACTGCAACTACTGTCAGGCGCTACGCTGACGCAGTTCAGGGTATGAGTGTCAGGATCATGGATACTCGAAAGACAATACCTGGGCTTCGTCTACAGCAAAAATATGCGGTACAGTGCGGTGGTTGCCATAATCACCGGGTGGGTCTCTATGATGCAGTATTGATCAAAGAGAATCATATCCGGGTGGCTGGATCGATTGCTGCTGCGCTATCCAAATCCAGAGAGCTGGTGCCAGAGGGTGTCACTATCGAGATAGAGGTGGAATCCCTTGATGAGTTGGAGCAAGCGTTACAGGGTGGCGCTCAACGGGTGCTGTTGGATAATTTTACACTTCAACAACTACGTGATGCGGTGAAGATGGCTGGAGGACGTGCCACTCTGGAAGCGTCCGGAGGGATTCAGTTAGAGTCGATCAGGGAAATTGCCGAAACCGGTGTCGATGACATCTCAGTTGGCGCATTGACCAAGGATGTTCGAGCGGTCGATCTCTCGATGCTGTTTGAGCGCTAGTATGACGAGGTACACTAGCGTCAGTTGGTAGACAAAGCGGGAGTCAGGCTTTCAGCTGAGATTGTTTTGTGGGGTTAAACTTTCTCGTCGATCAGCGTTCCCAGAACCTCGTCCGCAGCTTTAATGGTTTTAACCTGGGCTTTGATCTGGTTGGCATGCTGCTGCATCTCAACCATGGAGCGGGATAGATCTTTGGGTTTAGTCTGTTGTGTCTGATTTGTGCTGGCAATTTCAGAGGCGACACGCCTCATACCCTGTAGTCCTTTATGGATACCCTGCAGTGCTGTTCCAGTGATTGAATTTATGCCCATACTTACAACAGATCCTGGTCGAAATCGGCTCGTTCTAACCGGTTAGTTGGCAGGTTCGGCTAAATCTTTAATAGTTTCATTCGCAAGTGGTCGATTTGTCTCTAAATTGATGAATTCACTTCCTTAATTCCATTTATGAAGTGGTGGGAAGACTAGCCTTGCAGATGTGTAGTGGTGGCGCTCGGAGGGTAAAGCCCAATGCCGATAGCTGGCGCGCCTCAGAACCTTTTGGGTATGGACGCTACCACCCTTTAATACATGATTGTTACTACTAAGCAGCTCTTTGGACGTTGATTCATCTGGAAAAGGCTGAAATTCGGGGTAAGGATGGAGTCTATTGCTGCACCACTCCCAGCCGCGACCAGAGTGGGTTAACACGCCACTGCGGGCAGCCATCTCCCACTGATATTCGTGCTGTAAAATTGCCCCGGAGAATTGATCCTGTTGCTGGGAAGCCCAACTGGCAAAGGCTTCTGCTTCATAGAGATTGATGCCGGTAACCGGTTCATCAGGGGGAAGGTGAGATGGGCCATTTAATGCGACCTCATACCAGTTACCCAGGGGATCCTGTTGCCAGTATTCCGGGTGGTCTGCTTGATGTTGTAACTGCCACTCCCAGCCCGCTTCGCTCCAGTATGTTTTGTTCTGATATCCATTCGCCTGCATGAAACTAAGAAATTGGGCGTTGGATACTGGTGTCAGGGCGGTTCGGTAACCGCTTAATTCAACTGCTTGTGGTGGTAACTCATTATCATAGGCGCGGGGGTCATCCCTCGAACCGATGCGATAGTGTCCTTGTGAAAGTTCTTTAGTCTCCCAGCTTGGGGGTGCTGGCTGTAATGGTTGCATGCAGAGATAGCCGGGAGTTGTCTGCCGACAGTTAAGTTGGTTGATAACAAGCAACATGCACTCATAGAGTTTCGCCTGCTCCTGAAGCAGATACCAGGCAAGGCGGTCATCTTTCATCAACGGGTGATCTGGAATGCTTCCAGGTGTGGCCAGCAGGCGCAGGTGCTCATCCCTTATCTCTGCACCCCAGTTGATCAAGTGATCGGTAGGGGGAAGATTCTCACACTGCTCCTTAAGGCTGATTGTGCCTGGCGTAAAGAGGTGTTTGACTCGGCTGCTGAGGCTATCATCAGCGCAGAGTACTGACCGCAGCCAATAGAGCTCCAGATAGACACCATTGCCAAAATACCAGTTCAATGAGGCTAGTGTGGGGTGGTGCTGGGTTGCGCACTCCTGATCACTTCTGGATTCGAGAAGATGCTGTTGCATCTCGTATAAACCACTCAACTGACTGAGAATGGCCGGTGCGGTCATACTGCTACTCCACAGGCTAAAACCGCACAAGTGTACCCCGCAAGGGGTTCGCTGATCCAGTAAAGTGCTTAAACCAAGATTACGCAATGACCACTGATAGCTTGCGTCAGGGGCTGATAGGCCGTATCAATTAATGGTATCACCAATGGTCATCAATAATCTCCCGGCCGGGCTATACGCAGCCTGTTGGCTTTGGGAGGCCGCCATATTTTGTGATTGGTTTCATTGGGCCGGTAAGCCACAGCTCAAACATCGCCTTCTTGTCCTCGCCAAGATATTTGGAGAACTTGCGAATCGGAGGTACTACGTTGAATTCATTGTAGTACTCACGCGCTTTCAGAATCTGCTGCCACTTCTCATCAGTGATTTCGTACTCATCCTCAACGGCCATCGCATGTGCTATTTCTGGGCTCCATTCATTCATATCAGTGAGATAGCCATCTCCATCGCGTTCTGGGATTTGTGTGCTCATTTGTACTGCTCCTATTACCAAGTGAAATGGTTGGTTATTGCTTGGTGAGGAGTTTAAGGGCAACGGGGTCTGGTTATCTACCCTTAATTTTGTAAGGGATTAGATTAATCTGCCTCTATTCTCTGAATAAACTCGGCTATATTTTCGCAGGGTTGAGTCATATGAATGCGACGCAGGTGCTCTCCCTCGCGAAAATCCAACCCTAGTGGGTCTGCGCCAATTGCTTCCAGGGGTGACGATGTAGGTTTAATCCCCTGCCTCTGCAGATAACGATTGAGCAGTTGGTGGTCATGAGCGTTCAGCTGAAACAGTGCTTCGGATTCTTCGGATGTCGAATAGGGTGCGAGTGGCTGTATACGACTAGCATCGAACCAGCGTGCCGATCCGAAACCACCGATGAAATAGTATTGTTGAATGGTGAGTCGGTAGAAGTTGAAGTTTAACTCCTTCTGGTAACGTCGAGCAGAGGGGTAGTAGCGAAAATAGCGTTCTGAAGCTGATGTTGAATTGATGGGTTCAGCTTTGGCCAGACAGGTCAATCGGGTCAATTGCTGAACATCACCTTCCCCTGTTTCACTGAGCGTTAGCGAACATAGGGGATTAGCATCGAGGTTTCTGGTGTGTTGAGCCAAATGAGAGATTAAGAGCAAAGGATTACCCTTTGGATCACGGCAGATCGGCAGTAGAGAGCCGAATGGGTAGCCGGGGAATTTTGTGGAGTGGGTGGATAAAATACCACTAAAACTTTCACTCCAAAGTCTGTGAATACTCTGCAGCAGGTCTTCTGATGAGGTTTCGTTGTTCATATTGTTCTCATAGTCTCAGTGGAAGGTCTGTCTCTATTCTCAGGTCTGCCTGAGTATATAGCGGCTTGCTATGTTTTTATCTCACCAATATGCGCCTCGATCGATTGTCTCTTTGACTCCAGGCGATTGTTTTGTCCAACACGGATATCCATTTTTATCGCGGTATAGATACGATTGCAGCCCGCACCATTGAGTAATTCGGTGGCTTTTTCCACAACCTCCAAGGCCTGGTTCACCCTGTCGGTTTCGATCAGTGTTCCCATCGCAGTCAGTTGATAGTTGATGCCGCTCTTCCTGATCATGTCGATTACCTGACTAACTTCCCTGCTTACGCTCTCCCCCTGGTCCAGTGGAAAGATACTGAATTCTAATAACACTGACATTGGTCAACCTTAATAAGTATTTGAAAAAAAGCGTAGCTTAATTTTCTTGGAAATGGTGTTTATTGCAATAATTGTGCGGGAAATACGCGATTTTTTGTAAAAAAACTTTGTAACGGATGGTCTGTTGATATGCTGCACGATTTTTTGAGCAGGAATCAAATCGACTGTTTGAACCTTTTTTTTTGATTCTGAAGCCTTTAGCGGACAATCTAGTAGGCCGCTTGGTAACACTCAGAGCCCCGTTAGTGGGCCAAGGCAAGGTGCACTTCTCCGGGAATGGCATGTCCTTTCTAAGCAGTGCAACGCAGCATTGGCCCAGTAGCGGGGCTCCCTTTGGGCCGTACCACAAGCCCCATTGGTGCTGTTTGCTCGCTTAAATTAGAAACGGCTAATCTTGCTCCCATGCCTTGCTAATGGCGCTTGTGGTGCGGTTGAGGGTTACCGAATTTAGCGAGCGGCTCACAAGCCCAGAATAAGTAAGTTTACAATTCTTCACAGGTAGTCGCTTTATTCCTAGGGGTATCTTACCTAAGCTGCGGAACCATACTGTTGTTGCTTACTAGAGGGAAGGGGCTTTATTCACAAGGTATAGTTCAAATGAGGAAGGATCTGTTTATAACCCGTCTATTAAGTGGGAAATCAAAAGCGATTATCTGGTAAATAGATGTTGCTGGATTGGCAGGATTGGCGATCAATAATCCGCCTGTGATCGATTTTTAACTAACAACGAAAAACTGTTTGGGAGAGAAAACGTGGATATATCAATTGACACTCTGATGAATACATATGTTATTCCTTGGGGCACAAAATTTGTCATGGCACTACTGGTATTTATTATCGGTCGCTGGATAGCGAAGGCATTGACAAATACGATGCGTAAAATCATGACCAAAAGCGATGTCGACCCGATGCTCGTCAGCTTTTTGGGAAATATTGTCAATACTGCCTTGCTGGCAGTTGTGGTGCTTGCCGCATTAGAACAGCTGGGTGTCAACACGACTTCTGCATTGGCCATTCTTGGTGCTGCCGGCTTGGCTGTTGGTTTGGCTCTGAAAGATTCACTGGCCAGTTTTGCTGCTGGGGTGATGCTGATTATCTTCCGCCCCTTCAAGCTCGGTGATTTCATAGAAGCTGGTGGTGTATCCGGTGTGGTCGAGGATATTCGTATTTTTCATAGTGTGCTCAAGACAGGTGATAACCGTGAAATCACCATGCCCAATGCACAGATCTACAGTGGCACGATCATCAACTACTCAGCTCGTGAAACCCGTCGGATCGATTTGGTCATCGGTATTGGTTATGACGACGATATCAAGAAAGCAAGGGATTTAATCGAGCAGATCTTGAAAGCGGATGAAACCGTGCTTAAAGATCCTGCGCCTACCATCATGCTGCTGGAGTTGGGTGAGAGCAGCGTTGATTTTGCTGTAAGACCCTGGGTTAAGTCTGGTGACTATTGGACAACCAGAGCTGCCCTGCTCGAGGCAATCAAGACTCAATTCGATCAACAGGGGATCAGTTTCCCTTATCCGCAAAGAGACATTCACATGATTCAACAGAGTGCTGCCTGATATCTGGGTGGTCTTAGATGAAAGCAACTGAGGTATATTTATATGAAGAAGCAAATTAAGTGCACCCTGGCCTTGGCCATATTGCCGGTTCTTTTCAGTGGTCAGGTTAGTGCTGAAAAGGGATTGGCTTACGATGCGGCAGGCTCGGTTTGGCGCACAGGTTCAGGTGAATGCTGGACAACATCTTTTCGTGACAAGGCGAACCAGGAGAGCGGCTGCTTTGGTGAACCTGAAGTTGAGATGGCAGTTAAAGAGGGTGATGCAGATGGTGATGGTGTTGTCGACAGCCTTGATAATTGTCCCGGTACAGCGGCCGGTGTAAAGGTCGATGCCAAGGGGTGTCCCCTTGATAGTGATGGCGATGGTGTTGTTGACGTAGATGATAAATGTCCTGGTACCCCCTCAGGGATCAAGGTCGACGCCGCGGGTTGTGAGTTGGATAGCGATGGGGATGGCGTTGCTGACAGTCAGGATAAGTGTCCGAATACCCCTAATGGTGCAACTGTCACACCTGACGGTTGTGCAGTAAAAATTGTGTTGCAGAATATCCAGTTTGAATTGAATAGTGACCGGATTGGCAGTGATTACAGTGGTGTTATCGAACGAGTCGCCGCATCTCTGAAATCCCGAAGTGATATCAAAGCTATAGAGGTTGTCGGTTATACCGATTCCAGTGGTGCTGCAAGTTATAACCAGGTGTTATCTGAAAAGCGAGCGAAGGCTGTTGCTGATGCGCTGATTGCCCAAGGTGTGGATCAGGGGATGATTTCAACCAAAGGGATGGGTGAAGCTTCGCCTGTAGCAGATAACAAGACATCTGAAGGCCGGGCTCAGAATCGTAGGGTTGAGTTGGGATTGAACTAGTAAGCTCGGATTGAAAGGATTAAATCGATCTCACTTGAGATTTGCAGCTTTTCCGGGCTGGTTGGTGGTTTGCCAATTGGCTCGGGATTGCAGCTTTTACAGGAGCGTCAGTGTGGTGATCCGGCAGCCGGTAGGTATATCAGATACTGATGACTGACCGTTGCGACTTGGGATCTCATATGGATGCATATGGATCAGGATAGGAGTTACTCTTCTGCTGACACTGCCGGTTTAATTAGTGTTAACAGCCCCTAGTGGTTTCATTGTGAAGGAATAGCGAATAATATGACAGAGGGGTTAATTTGGATTCAGGGTTTAAATGACTCATATGGGGCTGTAGATATAAAAAATAGCAACATAATGGCGTTACCCTGCGCCTATAGTAGTCGTTTCGCAATACGCCAATTCCGCGCGCAGGCGTGTTGCATGGATGGGAGCAGCCCATGCGTATAGCCTATTTGGAAGACGACAAAGTACAATCGGGTGTAATGAAGGAGTGGCTTGAGGCAGAGGGATACGTCTGTCGAGTGTTCGATAATGCTGAGGCATTTATGCACGAGCTTCGCCATGAGACATACGATTTGTTGATAATGGATTGGGAGTTACCTGGAAAAAGTGGTGTTGAGGTGCTCTCCTGGTTGAGGGAGGATCGAGAGTGGGATCTACCTGTCTTTTTTATTACCCATCGAGATGGGGAGCAGGATATTATTGAAGCCCTCGACAAGGGTGCTGATGACTATCTGGCAAAACCGGTTAATCGAGAAGTTATGCTGGCCCGCATCAAAGCGTTGGTCAGACGTCATAGCGGTCGAAGAGATTTGATTCGGATCTCTGATTTTACTCTGAATAAAGAGAATAAAACCCTTACCTTGAAAGATGTTCCTGTTGAAATGACAGAAAAGGAGTTTCAACTGGCCTGGATGCTGTTTAGCAATATCGGTCGACTGCTGTCGAGAGATCATCTTTTGGAGAGTATATGGGGATTTGGGCCTGGATTGATGACCCGAACAGTTGATACTCATATAAGCCGTTTGCGTAGAAAATTGGGTTTGAGCCCAGAAAATGGATGGCGCTTGAAAGCGGTTTATCATCAGGGGTATCGTCTTGAGCAGCTTGAAGGCGAAGAGTGAATTAGCCAATTCACCACACTTGATTCTTTCTGAAGGGTTACAGGAAGATTTCACGGATTTGAATTGAACACTGAATGAGGTTGTTTCGATTCGGTTGTTAGTCGTACCTTGAATTTTTTTGCTTTGGGCGCTTTAGTCAGGATTTGAATTAAAGCAGCGTTATGTGGATGAAATCGGCTGATGCCTGAAAACCATACTTTTAAAAACAATTTCCCCAGTTGTATCAACACTACTCTGTCCAAGTTGTGGTCAATTGTCAGAGTCGCTGGGGTACTCTCTCTCCTGTGTGCCCTATATTCCAACCAGGCCTGGTCAGAGGATTGGATCTATCGGCTACATGAAGGGGAAAACCTGACTCTGGTAAAGGAGCGTTTTCTCAAACCGGAATTCACCCCGGAGCAGTTGCAGGTTTTTAATGGTATCGAGAAGGATCGAGAGATCCCGGTGGGAACAGAAATCCGGGTTCCCATCGATTGGATGAAGGATCAGCTGGCCGGTGTTGAAGTCAATTATGTGTTTGGTGAAGCGACTGTTACACGTCGCGCCTCCAGTCTCTCGGAAGTGGTCGTGGCTGGGGCTATTCTCAAAGCGGGTGATCGAATCATTACCGGGGCCAGGTCTGCAGTCTCGTTGTTGTTTGCTGATAAGTCAGTGCTACTCGTAGGAGAGTCCAGCGAGGTTCTTTTTGATGCGCTCTCATCTTATGAAGGCATAGGCATGCTGGATACCCGCATACGATTACAGCGTGGGCGGGTGGAAAACCGAGTGACGCCATTTAAACGTCCAGAGTCCCGATATGAGATACATACTCCCTCAGCAGTTACCGTTGTGAGGGGAACTGATTTTCGAATTTCAGCTGATACGGACGATGATCTGACACGTAGTGAAGTCACTGACGGTGAAGTCGAGGTTTCAGCTCAAGGGGAATCAGTGTTTGTGAAACAGGGGGAGGGTACTCTTGTTAAGTCAGGAGAAGCGCCATCTGAACCCCGAAAACTCCTGCCGGAACCAGATATGAAACATTTGAGTATGGAAAAGCATGATCATGCACTGCTGCTCGAGTGGCCTCAATTAGCTGAAGCAGTCGACTATCGATATCAGTTAAAAGATCGTGATCAAGTCATCCTGTCAGTAGGCGTTACTCACTCTAATCAGGTTGAACTGCCGCTTATGACAACAGGGGATTACTCATTTTCCTTGCGAGGTATCGATGCTCTGGGATTGGAGGGTATGGAGGGTGAAATAGACTTTCATTTCGATGTTCAACCGGTTCACCAGAGCCCGCCGGTTGCAGCCCCCATATCAAAAGCGCCAACGATGAAAAAACCCAGGTTTTTTCAGCAAGGAGTAGCCTTCGAGTGGACGGCAACTGAAGCAGCCTGGGCATATCGGTTCATACTGGCTCGCGACCAGGCACTCAATGATATTCTCTTCGAACGGCTCTCCTTCGATCAAGGGTTCAGCACCAGTTCTCCTGGTCCGGGACGCTACTATGTCGCTGTTGAGGCTCTGATAGAAGATAGGGATGGGGGTCTTCTATCCAATAGCTACCTCCTCGAGATTCCCGGTTGGTATTGAGCCTATGAAAACAGACTTTCTGCAGAGAGTCTCTCCTTTATCCTCTTGTTTCAGTCACTATTAGAAAGTCCATATTAAAACGGAACCATGTCGAATCCCAGGCAAACAACAGCAGTTAAAAGAGGTCGTGGCGGCTTTTCAGAGTCGGTTAGAAGTGCCTTGATTTTGCTATTGTTTACTGCATTTTTTGCAGCCAGTGGTTGGTTGTTGCGCTGGGATCATCTTCTGTACGACCTGCAGATGGGGGGTAAGTCAGTTCCTGCTTCTGATGATATCGTGATTGTCGCGATAGATGAAAAAAGCCTCAAGGCTTTGGGGCGATGGCCCTGGTCCAGACGGGTACACGCGGAGTTGGTTGATGAATTAACTCAAGCGGGGGCAAAAGCGATCGTGTTCGATATCCTCATGGCTGAAGAGGATAGACTGGATCCAGAGGCAGACATTCGACTGATTCAATCTGTTGCGGCGAGTGAGCGTGTATTCATGCCGGTGATACTGGAACAGCATCGCCAGGGGGGGATGTTGATAGAGTCCATGCCGTTGCCTGCACTCTCCAATGTGGCTGCAGGTTTGGGGCATGTTCATATAGAGCTGGATACTGACGGTATTGCTCGTGGTGTCTTTCTGTTTGAGGGCTTGGGTCAGGCCTACTGGCCTCAATTGATGTTGAGTGTGTTGAATTGGCTCGATCCAGACAAGTACGATGTAGAGAGTAAACAACTGACTGAGCATGCGCCCAATGTACATGTGATCAGTCGGCATACTTATCGTTTAATCCCCTTCTCCGGTCCAGCAGGGTATTACAACAGGTACTCTTACAGTCAAGTGTTGGAAGGCGACTACCTGCCTGATCTGTTTCGTGATCGAATCGTTTTGGTGGGTGTGACTGCAACTGGGATTGGTGATGCGTTGCCAACGCCGCTGTCTGGATATGGCGTACCCATGCCCGGGGTGGAGATAAATGCAAATATCCTGGATAGCTTACGCAGTGGTGAGACAATCACTCAGGTAAGTTACCTCACGCATCTTTTGCTCAGCACCCTGGTGGTTGTCTTACCGTTTCTCTTCTATCCCTATTTTCCAACCCGAGCCGCCCCTTTGGTTTCTGTGGCGTTGGTTATGGGGTTTATCCTGGTAAATTGGATTATGTTGCGCGGCTTGGAAATCTGGTTTCCTCCCTCTGCGGCGCTGCTGGGTTTGACCTTGAGTTATCCGCTATGGAGTTGGCGGCGTCTCGACCAGGCTGTGCGCTATTTGAATGAACAACTAGAGCGCATGCAACGGGAACAGAGTCTGTTACCCGTTCACCTGCCTCCTGGTGATATAGCTTCAGCAATGCAGTTTCTCTCCCGTTTGATGCCGCTTCAGGGGTGGGCGGTCTATGATTCCCGCAGCGGTCGTCAACTGATGGGTGATGGCGAAACCCTGGGTTCCCCCCTTGATTCACTTGCTGAAGGCCATTGGCAGAGAGCCGGTGCAGAGATTTGGACCCTGGTACAGCGTCCGGATACGTTTTGGCAGCTTGGTTTGTCCTGGCCCCGGAATGCTGTGCCTGAGGGGCGCGCTCTACGATTGGTAAGCGACTTTGCCTATCAATTTTCTGAGAAGCCCCTGGCCAGTCAGGGCAGTGTATTGGAGCGTGTCGAGTTGCGAATGCAACAGATGCGGGAGGCTACAGTACGCATTCAACGGTTTCGTAATCTGATCCGAAATGCTGTTAGTCAGATGGATGATGGGTTGATGGTCATCAATAGCCACGGTCAGGTGGTGATGTCTAATCCAAGGAGTGCATTCTATTTAGGTCACAGCGATGACAAGGAGCTATTGGGGGAGGATGCCTACCAACTGCTAAGTGTTCTTGATGTACAGGGTGGCGAGACCTGGGACGCTATTTTTACAAAGGTAATGCTGGCTAATGAGCCTGTGCGTTTTGAAGCTGTTCGTCGTCCTGATACAGAACTCTTCGTTCAGTTGAAATCTCTGGTCGGGGTTGAAGCTGAAACGCATGGCATGATCATTAATCTCTCCTATATTGGCACCCTGAAGCAATCGGAACGCACCAGGGCAAAGATGCTTAACTTCTTATCCCATGACATTCGTTCGCCTATCACCTCACTGCTCTCTTTGACCCAGTCGCAAATTAAACGTAAGGGTAGTGCAGATGACTTGGCTGAGGCGATAGAGCCCTTGGCGCGACGTTCGTTAAAGCTGGCAGACGACTTTCTTCGTCTGGCGAGAGCGGAGGCGGTAGAGGATCAATCATTTATTGAAGCTGACTTCGTCACTATTGCCTATAACGCCCTGGATGAGATCTATACCAAAGCTAAGGCGAGTAGTGTCGTTCTGAAGAGTCAGTTTGATGAAGATGAGATTTGGATGCATGGCGATCCAGGGCTGCTCGAACGGGCACTATTCAACCTGCTGGAAAATGCAGTCAAATTCTCCCCCCGGGAGAGTCAGATAACCTTGAGTGTCTATAGAGAAGCCGCTCAGGTAGTGTGTGATATTGCAGATCAGGGTGCAGGCATACCTGAGGATCAGCTGAATGAGGTTTTTCTGCCCTTCACTCAATCCTCATACCACGCCTTATCCGATACGAGAGGGGTTGGTCTGGGTCTTAGTTTCGTAAAGGTTGTGGCTGAGAAGCACCACGGCAAAGTGTCTGCCCGAAATAATGATCAGGGTGGTGCAACATTTTCGATGAGCATGCCTTGTGAGAGCAATGACCCTCTGGGTGATAGCGCATAACTGATTGTTCCTCAACTCCCTTTCCACCACTTTGTTAAAAATATATCTCTTCCCTTCCGAAATAAAAGGGTCAGAGTGGAATGGCACTTACTTAAGGGGATTTGTTACGTAGAACGAGAATTTTCTGAGGTAACCAAGCTATTTTGGTGGGGCAGGGCCCCACCCTACGCCCTGAATTGAACGGTAGGGTGCACCAAAACGGCTT
>NZ_JBSYOO010000053.1:0-90115 GCF_058244675.1 Candidatus Thiodiazotropha sp. AKIB8
ATCAAGACAGATCTGTTGCTTGCGCGATATCGTCATCGCCGGCTCCTTGGCTTAGTTACATTCCTTGTATCGCCTGACTTTAACGCACCTGAATGCTCTTTTCAAATGGTGGCTGTCCCTATACCTCGCTGTCCCTATACCTCCACTCTCCGCACAGGAAGGCGCGACGTACACAGCGGGATATGCAGTGGTAATAGGGGGTTTCATCAAGACAGATCTGTTGCTTGCGCGATATCGTCATTGCCGGCTCCTTGGCTTAAGTTCACTCCATGTGTCTCGGGAATTTACCTCATGATAGTGGTGTTTTCAAATGGCGGCAGTCTTCAATCAAATGTTTTAACTGCAGTGTTCGCTGCATTCTGTTATTGATGCGGTTCGTACCTCACCACATTCTACGTCCTACATTAAATAAATGGTGACTGCCCTCAATGTTTCTTTCACCTGTACCCATTTCTGCTACAGTTTGGCTATTCGGCTCTGGTTCCTCATACTTTTGAGTATGCATAAAAAATCAATGAAAGACGCTTAATTATAAACGCCTCATTCAGTAAATTCGGATTGGTATTTTCAGTGGCTCTTGTATCTACCTCTGAATAATCGACATTCATGCCACAGAATTGAACACCTGCACTAGGGAAATCCCTAGCTAGATATCTTTGCTTATCCCTGTTTTCATCCCATTTCATCTGCCAGACAATCAAGAAAAGGAGTTCGCAAAGATGAATCGATGGAACCATCTAAACACGCTCGTATTTTATTTAGCTCTGATACTGACCATCTCGGCCTGTGGCGGCGGGGATGATGAGGATGATCCGGAACCAACTACAAATAGAGCACCGACCGCTGATGACGTCTCGGTATCGAGCAATATCGAAAGCCCCTATATCAATATTAAGCTAATCGGTAACGATCCAGACCACGACATTCTCTCCTATTCCATGGAGACCTCCAGTGAAGGCGCAGGGTACGAACGTGCCTTTGTGAACCCCAACACTGGTGATCTCTATGCCGTCCTGAAAAACGATGGCACAGATACCATTGTCATACCATACAAGGTCTCTGACGGCATGCTTTTCAGTAACGTTGCTGAAGTCACCATATCCATTGGGGTATTGGAGGGACATGGTACTGGGGCAAACGAAATTCCTGCTGAAGAGTATGGTCGCCTGGAACTTGCTTTCTTTGATGGCGAACGATTTGGTTCAACCCTGGGAGATGACCCGAGCCTGCCAGCATCCATTGATCTCTCTGGAAACTTTCCGCAACCGGGAAACCAGGGCACACAGGGTAGCTGCGTCGGCTGGGCTACTGGGTATGCATTGAAGTCCTATCACGAAAAGGTCGAAGAGCAGTGGGCCTTCTCCGAGGCAACCATCTTCAGCCCGGCCTGGGTCTACAATCAGATCAATGGTGGTGAGGATAGGGGCTCACGTATCGACCAGGCCTTCGAACTGATGATCAATCGCGGTGCTGCCACCTGGCAGAACATGCCCTATGACAACACCAACTTCACCAGGCAACCCACACAACAGGCAATATCTCAAGCAGCCAACTATCGAGCGAGTGAATATCGCGCCATTACCAGCGCACAGCAGATGAAAGCAGCCCTGGCAAACCGAAGTCCAGTGGTCGCTGGAATCATCGTCTATGATGACTTGCAACGTCTAAATGGTCCGAACTCGGTTTATAACTCCACCACCGGAGAACCATCAGGTGGCCATGCTGTGACCCTGGTCGGATATGACGATAATCAGTATGGCGGGGCCTTCAAGATCATAAACTCTTGGGGAACAGGTTGGGGCGATAACGGTTTTTTCTGGCTCCCCTATAACATGATTGGCAGTGTCATGACCCAGGCTTTTGTTTTAACCGATGGTTCAAATACTGGTGAGAACACCGATGATGATGTCGACCCGGTTGTACCCCCCACCGACGGTGACCTTCCCAATCTGGAAATTGTCCAATGGCAACTCAATTATGACACCCAGGCAGGTGGTCAAGGCACTTGGCAGTGGGAGGTTATCAATGGTGGCACCGCCGATGCACCAATGGGTGCGGACGTAAACCTGATGTTATCAACCGACAATCAGATCGATAGCTCTGACTGGTATATTGTCTACGAAGAGATTCCAGAGACATTGACACCAGGTGGCAGCGCAGCACGAGATGAATCCAACCCCAGATATTTTAAACTGCCGCAAAACCTGCCACCAGGTGACTACTACATAGCGACCTGGGTTGATGATCTGCAGGAGGTCGAGGAGAGTGATGAACTAGACAATCAATCATTTGGTGACGGTCAGGTTCACATCGACTCCTCCTCACTGCCCGATATTGCGATCGATTACTGGTGGGCCTCATGGGATAGTTCCGGTAACGGCCTGCTGGAGTATACAGTCTACAACGATGGTGATGCAGCAACCACCCGCACCGACTGGGATATTAATCTGATACTGACCATTGGCGAAGATACCAGCCAAGGCGGATATTATCTCTTTTACGAGCATGCTAATTTTATCCTGGAACCAGGGGGGTCCGTATATAGAGACGAGGACAGTGCAGCAAGTTTTGACCTTTTCACCGATGTAAACGGAGATCCAATACCAAGCGGCACCTACAACATATCACTCTGGGTTGATGACCAAGGATATGAAGAGGAGTCCAATGAGATTAACAATCTTTCAATTGGCAACACTCAAGTAACGTTGACTAATAGCAGTTTTCGCCCATTAATAGAGGATCAGCAGGGAGCAACCAAAAAACTTGCTTCTGACAGCAGCAGTGATATGCAGGCGACGGCCTTTGACGGCACAGGTGAAAATATTCGGCACTCTTATAATGGACGCCGCATCCCTGATACTAACGTACTCATGGCCAAGGTAAGGATTGCTGATCAAGCAGATGGCACACGCACCATGACAGTTTTGGAAAGTGATAAACCTGGCACGGAGCAACAGACTGGCATCATGTCCGGTGAAAAGAGATATCATAAGGTTGTAAAATCTGCAGACCAGGCAATTACACCGAAGTCAAACCGCACAAAAATGCCTTTAGATCAGGACTCTGAAAATGACACGAAGTAGTTTCAAATTATACCTGACTCTGAGTATAGTAGTAGCAACTGCCGGATGTTCGACAAAAAACACGGAACCCCCGGCAGACCAAACGAACAGTGGTACAGATAAGAAATCAAACATGCCAGACAGCTCGATTCAGTTCTGCAAGGATGCAGGATTTGATGCTGTAGCGGTTACAGAAAACGGCATACCGACAAAGTATCTATGTATCAATCCTAAAACCAATAAAAAGTGCGATAGCTGGGCCTTCTTTCGTGGTGATTGCAAACTGGATAACTCTGACAATCCATCATCGGCAGATCAGGGTATAAAAATCAAACAGTAGCCTGTGAGTGATTGGTCCAGTTGAACCGATATGCTTCGCGGATCTTCGTAATATTCTGCTATTGCGAAGATCCGCAAGTTTTTCTAGACCACCCACTTGCTATTGATTAGGATAAACTACAACATCATCCAAACACTGATTGCCCGCTACTTAAATAGGCTAATTCTCAACATCGATAATTTGTCTGCGACAACCTATATCCCATCTCTATTACTCTTATCTCTCAGTTCGATATCAAGCTCACTCCCACTCAGACGTGCCTCAGCGAGCGGTTCAGCTCCAACAATATCCCACATAGTGGTGTACAACTTTGGATAAAATGCCGTCAGAACCATCTGACCAAAATGGAATTATAGAGTAGACAGAGCGTCCACCATTACTTTCAGAAAAGACAACCATTATCTGGGCATTTACTATAATAGTTTCTAATATTACAACCATTAAACCAACTGCTGTTATGGTGCTTTTTTAATTACACTATTCAAATTATAATCCAGCGCGTTATACTCTTACAGCAGCCATTTAATCTGCACTGAATAAAAATGTGTAATGTTTGAGTTTTTTTCAAATGACTCCCGTCTGTGCATAAGCTCTGACTAGGTAACACTTCAAGAGAGTGAGCTTAGCTTTTCTATAATGTAAACCATATGACGGACGTTAGTTACATAAAGGAATTTATAGCACTGGATACAGTCAGGAGGTTTTTTGTGTTGAAACATCTTTATACACTCATATTGAAACTGGTCTATTCAGCCATGATCATCTTACCCTTAACTATACTGCCCGCCTGTGGCGGCGGAGGTGGAGGTGGTGATGAGACTCCAACAGACGATAACAGCTCAGACAACACCGATGACGGCTCAACGACTGATGACACTGATTCAGGTCAAACCAACATCAGAGTGTCTCGTATACGATACGACTTCGACAATAACGGTGTATTCGAAGGAACAAGGGAGTACACATACGACACCGATGGAAGAATCATCGAGGAGCGCTATTCCTACATCGACGATGGAACTGAAGATACTGAGCTTGCTGGTACATTATCAAATTCAATCGCGCTTGATCCTATAGATGAAACAATCACTTATACCTATGATGCCGATGGCCGTCTGCAGACCTGGGTAGGAGTCACCAGCGAAAGCCGTGACACATCTATCTATACCTTCAATGACGACAATCTGATCACACAGGTGGATGTCACGATGGAGGATGAGACCGGTGCGGTGACTTCACAATACAGCCATACACTCTCCTACTCTGAACAACGCTTGATCAGACATACCATGACACTCGATAACGAGGTCACACCGATGCAGGAATACGAGATCGGATATGACGACTCCGGTTATGTAATCACAAACCAACAAACCATGACCAGCAGCAATCAGGTCTCCCACCAAACCTATACTTATCTGACCAACGGACGACCCAATACAATTGTCGACACCTCTCCCTCACTACCCGATTATCGTAGGACATATGAGTTTGGTTATACTGCAAACAACCAACCAGCCTACATGAACAATATTGCTGAGGGCATATTTAGCGATCGCTATGGTTGGTTATTTCAATATGATGACAACGGACAAAAGATTACAACTCAGATAGATGAAGCGATTGATGGGACTATTGATGCAGTCGCCGAAATAGAGTGGGAGGAAGGAGTCTGTACCTCGGTACTGAGTTGGTATCCTCGCACAATTGTCACCGACACTGTTGATCTCTCCTCTCCCTACAAACCGGGAACCGGCTATGTTTGGCTCCCCCACTGCACGTCAGGCATGTGATCACTGTTGTTCCCACGCTGAATGTGGGGACAACAAAACACCCTTGCTCCGCAAGGTGACCCCTAACAAGAGAACAACCATTACATTAGTGGGAAGTCCGATTGATCTTTAGCTGATCCTGCTGCTTGAGTGGGCGATTAAAGTGAGGAAACAATTACCTTACCTGGTGCTAAAGATCAAGGCGCAACTTTCTGAGAGCCTGCTCTCCTGACTTGTGAATCGTCTGCTCGACCTGGCTATACTCTTTACACCATCCTAGAACATAGCCAGGAGGAATAAGTGGATTTCTATAACGACCCGTCGAAAGTCGATGAATACGAAAAAATGTGTGATGAATATGATGGCACAGAAATATACATGGTTCTCAACAGGCATCTCACTAAAGACGCAAGCTTATTGGAATTAGGCAGTGGGCCAGGAAACGATATCCAATATTTTCAAAATAGCTATAAGATCACCGGATCAGATCTATCTGAAGAATTCCTTATAAGGTGCAGAAAGAAATTCAGTGACATACCATTTAAGAAGTTAGATGCCGTTTTGATAGAAACGAACGAAACATACGAATGTATATTCTCAAATAAGGTGTCGCAAAAAATGATAAATAGACAGACAATCGTCACGGAGGCAATTGACCATAGCCTTGAGGACATATCTATTAATTGCTTGTCCCCTTAAATAGAAGAGCCCCAACCTACCCTGTATTTTTGCTTACTCTCAACCAAGAGCAGATGGCAATCAAAGCCAAGTTGAAGAAGGGGCAGAGTTCTGCTGATCAGAAGCGTATGAAACGCAATCTAAAGGTTATATAAGCACAACGTAAAAAAGGCATCAAACTGTGTAAGAGCATCAAGTGTAAGTAGTGTTTGGCCAGAATCAGTCATGCCAATCAGGGTTGGTAGGTTTTTTTAAGGTAGGCTTGCCAGGTCGTCCAAGCTGGTCTAGGAGTACCATCGTAGCGACGTAGGGCCATATTGCCAAACAGGCGCAATAGACCTTCGATGTAATCCCCACCGGCTGCGTAAAAATCATCCAGCAGAAGGCAGGTACTATTACCTGAGGGAGCGCAGGGGCAGGCGCCATCACCTGTCACCGCATCATCGAGATAATCACGGTTGAGCCACCAGACAACCGCTTCAAGATTATTCTCTTTGGCGCTCTCAAGTAACCAGGTCATATAGGCATTCTGAGCAGTTTCATTGGCTACATCGATTGTGCCCAGGCCTTGAATCTCAAGCGTTGCCGGTAAGATTTCACTACCACAACTACCATCCGTACTATGTTTATAGCTACTCAGTAGAGGTTCAGCCAACCATCCAGTCTCTGAAATCCAGATCTTGCGGGAGGTTGCTTGAGCAACCTTGCTCAATGTGTCCCGAGGAAAGCTGTGGTTGAAATCTCCATGGTAGACCCAACCGGAAGGATATGTGGAGAAAGCAATGCGGTCACCGGCAATCTCCAACACTTCAAGCAGACGTCTATCAAAACAGTCGGCCATGGTGCCCGGGGCACATTCAGCACTCGGCTCATTTGTATTGCCGTAGAGGAAATCAAGCTGGAATGTTGGGAAAACGACCAGTTGCGGATAGGCCTCTTTTAAAGCTGAATAGAGATCGTTATACCAGGATATCCAGGCTGCTTTTTGTTGCGGACAACTGGTAAAAGGCATATTCATTTCGACCGCGGGGCTCATGTAGTCCGGGTTTACAAGATCGACAAGATATTTAAGATAGGTGATATAAGATGCTTTATAGTTCTCGGCACGATCATCAGTGGCGAATTGATAACATCCTTCACTGTCGATATTGGTATTCCAATTGGGGTGAGTTGTACCATCTGATAGAACGTTAGGCGCCAATACCTTACGATCACCTAAGGGTGAGATAGTAAGGTAGAGGGGTTTACTCGTTGCATGAGCTGAGTCCGCCAATTGCTGCCACTGTTCGACCCAGGTTTGGGGAAGATTGGCACAGGAAGTTGCATCGCAATAGTCCCAGGGCACGCCCCAAAAATCATCCACATGCAGAGATATCAGATCCCGGTCGTTAAGATTCTCAAACCGCCAATCAGGAAAGGTGGCATTACTTCCATCATGGCTGGTAAAGAAAGGCGTAGAGCCCATCAGAAAGGGGCGTGCATCGACAGGAGGATCGTTACTGGCATTACTGTCATCATCATTACCACCACCGCAACCTACGATGATGAGCAGAATGCTTAATAGGAGTGGCTTAAAATATCTTGAGAAATATTGCATATCCTTATCCTGCATTTAACCTGTATCAGGTCCATGACTCAGGAGATGGTCGTTCTTATTATTCGATCTAATTACGATTGACACTACGAATAAGTTCAACCGTCTCGCCAACCTGAGCAGAACCAATATCTGCTGCCATAACAGAAAACCCAATAAGCGGAACACCTGTCCAGGTGCCACTTTCAGAGCCAATGCCACCGCTTACCTCCGTAATCGCCATAATACTACTATTGGTTTCATAGTCGTATTGACTGTCGGCATTGATGTTCAACCAACCAGCCTCAAAACCTTCCAGAGTGACGGTGCCTCCATCGTCGACACCATCATTCAAACTACCTGCACAGGCTGCAAGAGATCCAGCACCATCCAGAACGTTGGTCAGAGTAGCATGATTGTAGATACCATGTTTAACCATCGGGAAGGTCAGGACGATATCAGTTGCCCCATTGACACCGGATTCAGTGAAATATGGCGCAGAGACCGCATCGGCACTGAGTACAAGGGCAATTGGCAGAGGATTCGAGCCCATGGGCACCGACGGCTTGGGAGGGATCTCATGCAGTGCCCCGGTATCGTACTCGGTCAGGGGTAGGGTGTGACTCTTCTTGCCATCACCCAGAGCATTAGTGATGTAGGCCACCTGAACATCCCCTGACGCCAGTGAAGGCAATCGATAATGTAGTGAATCATTTGGCAGGTAGTGCTGCGCTACCGTGGCATATCGATCAGTATGCACACCCTCCTCTACAAAGGCTGCACCCGTAGCCGCATTGATCATAATGCCATAGGCGTTGATACCACCACTTGGCGCCACCAGGCCGGCATTGTGACTATGATCATAGGGCAGCGACGAGTCTCCGCTGTCTTGCGACACCCCGTCTACACTCATGCTTCCCGGCTCAAAGCCGTTGATGACGTTTGCGCTCACCACTCCCGCATCCCAGGCATCCGCCACGACAGAGCAGTCCATCGGCTCACCTGTAGCGTCATGCAGTAAACCTGCGGTTATCGAGCGGTCACCTGCGGCACTATTGATTATCCCATCGGCGTCTCCAGTGACATCGATCTCAGCATAGAGCCCACCATCAACCACTGGCCCGACACCATCCGCAATGTCTCCCATCTCGATGATCTCCACATAGCCTGCCGTTATGTCTTCATCTAATAATTTATCGTATGGATTTTCCAGGTCGAGGCCGGCTTGTAGCATTATTTTATCGGGAAAGGTACAACTCTCATCCTCGGTTATCAGATTAGGCATCCCCGTCTGTGGATTCATACGCAGGGTAGCGTTCCAGACATCATAGGGGGAGAGATAGAGATTGATGTTTAACAGGTCCGCACCGACTCGAGACTCAAGCAGACGAACCCGAACCGCCTTAAACTTTTCACTGGTGTTGGTCACCGTGAAGTTTGTGATAAAACTGTTATTGACTGTATAGAAGGGCAGCAAGGCGATCTGCCCAGTTCGGTCGTGATTTAAGTGGACCGCGAAGGTAGTACTGCTTGCACTCATGAACAGCAGAGCAACGAAAAACTTGAGTCCATTCAGCACAGTTCTGGCTCCTAAAAATTAATCTACACATCAACTATGATATGTATCTGGTTCGAATAATATATTACTAACAATAACGATTAACGAGTCACTGATATTTAACGTTGGGTATCTATTGTGCTGGATCGAAAGAGTTACATCCCGGCATCTGCAAGTTATCTAAGCCGAACAGACACCACTTCAGTACCACACCCCACTAGTGGGCCGCTAGATAAGTTCGACAACCCCCAGCTCCCACAACCCATATGCAGCTTCGAATAAGGCGTCTACTAAGATGTTTATCTTTATTATTTCATACCCATACTGGGCGCACACAAACCCCAGTAGAGATACCGGGGTTTGTCATTGATTTGGGCTCGGTACAACTGGTTCTTCTCACGCCCCCGCCTACCAACGAAGGGCGATAAACCTCGACATTCCACCTTTACTGATAAGTAGCAAGACCTGTCCTTTCTTACTCGCCGAATCAACCATTTTTTTGAACTCCGAGGCACTTCTGACCGGTTGACGATCCACCTGGGTGATTACTGTACCTGGATCGATTCCAGCCATGGCTGATATCGATCCACGGGATACACTGGTGACAACCACACCCTGGGCAGTATTAATGCCTAACGACTTGGCCAGATCCGGATTCAGAGTCTGAACCGTCAAGCCTAAATCCTCAGCAGTCTTGGTACCGATATCCACGACAGCCTGATCATCCAATGCGCCAACCGTCACCTCTGTGATTTGTCTGAGGCCATCACGGATTATTTCCAGCGTTACCCTTTCGCCAGGTTTGGTTAGCGATATCCGATTACGAAAATTCCCTGTATCAGTAACAGGTTTCTGATTAAGGCTGATGATCAGATCCCCCTGTTTAAGCCCAGCCCTCACCGCAGGTGAGTTCTCCGACACTTCGGCTACAAGAATGCCCTTTTGGCCCTGTGTAGCGAAAGATTTTGCCAGCTCTGGTGTCAACGCCTGGATGGCAATACCGAGAAAGCCCCGCGTGACTTCACCTTTGTCTAGTAACTGATCCGCGATACCTTTTGCCATATCAATTGGTATCGCAAAACCAACCCCCATATAACCGCCACTGCGACTGAATATCGCGGTATTGATACCGACAACCTCCCCATCCAGATTCACCAGAGGACCACCCGAGTTCCCGGGATTGATTGCCGCATCGGTTTGAATGAAGTCTTCATAATCACTGATACCAAGACTGGTGCGACCCTTGGCGCTCACAATACCAGCTGTCATGGTGTGACTCAGACCGAATGGATTGCCGATCGCCAATACCCACTCACCCACGTCAAGCTGACTGGAATCACCCAACACCAGGGCTGGTGAATCGATCTTATCAATCTCTAAAACTGCGATATCGGATTTTGGATCTATTCCTTTGATCTGCGCAATGGACTCCCTGCCATCCTGGAATTTGATGCGGATTCTATCTGCATCCTGTACCACATGGTTATTGGTCAAAATGTAGGTTTTTTTAGCAAACACTCCCTCGCCATGGGCAAAGATAAACCCCGATCCCTGCCCTACCGCACGCTCTCGACGTTGTGGCAGCTGTTTTTTCGGTCCATTCGGGAAACCCTCGCCAAAGAAACGCCGAAACAGATCGTCATCAAAAGGGGAGCTAAAGCCGAATGGTGATTTATATTGATAAGTTGGCGCCTGTTCACGAATACTCTCTACCTGAATATAGACAACCGATGGTGAGACCTTTTGCGCCACTGCGGCGAAAGCCTTTCCCGTTTGCCGCAGAGACTCTATTCCACCCGGTTGGGCATAGAGGTTTAGTGTCGCCAGACAGAGCAGAATCAAAAGACTCAATGGTAGTAAACGTTTCATCTCTTTGCCTCCTGACTAATCGATTTCGTTTTGGCTTGTGGTGACCTCGGGCGCTGTATCCTGCTCTGTTTCAACCCGCATAACGAGCTTCTCTCTGGAAGCTTCCCGTAACGGCTTGACCAGATTGGAGGCCACCTCAAAGTAGTGATCCCTGTCTGAACGCTTGAGGACGTAGTGAGATTCATCTTCCACCTCGAAGAATTGATAGCTCAACTCTCTGCCCTCCTTAAGCCTCACCTGAATTCCGAATGAAGGTTCCTTTTGCCGGTAGGACTTGCTCTCTTCATCAGTTAGCAGCGAGCGGATACGCAGTTTGCCAATTTTCTCAGCCAGATTTTGCACCGCTTCCGAATTAGTGCGTTCTTCTGCTTGTAATCCAACCAGCCGCAGATCCTCCTGCTGCCTCTGCAAGGTTAGTTCCTCTCCGATATCCAGCTGCTCGATCTTCGCTGTATCAAGCTTGAACAACGCCTTGTCAATCCAATGGTCGCTCTGTGGGTCTGCATCCAAGGTACTGAATTCAGCTATGAAGATTGATGCTTCTCCATCTGGTCGCAGATGGACTTTACGGAAACCGGGCGAAGAGCCTACAAAGAGGCTAGCCACGACATCGTCATCCGAATAGAGTGTCACTTTTCGTTCATAGTCGTCTTCAGAAACCTTAAAACGGCGACTGGCACTGGAAGTTGTTGCTACTGGCCACCCCTTTTCCAATCCGGCCAGCTTATCGATCAGAGACTCAACCTGCTGCTGCGCGGCTGGGAAATCCCCCGCTTCAGGCAACAACCATTGACCATCTCTGTTCTGCAACATCAAACTCGCCTCACCATCTTCTATTGTCAGACGATTGATCTTCTGTTTATCGAAAACAAGCAGTCTCTGACTTGCCTCGTAAACGCCATATGTCTTGTCATTGAGATTGACAGCAACTGCTAAAACCAATTGTGCAGCCAGCAGTCCTGCAAGAAGTGTGATCCATTTTTTCATCTGCTCATGCCTCCGCCTGCGCACCCATACCAAGAATTACGGCATAACGAGATACTGTTTTCTTAGTCAATCGATAACGAATGAACCAGACCAACAGAAGGCCGAATATTGCCATCCCATAATTGAGGTATTCCCAAAAAACCTGACTCTCACGGCTGAGTGGATCGAGACTGCGAGAGAAGTGTGCGCGGCCGCGAATCGCCAATAGACCGCGATCCTCCAGGGACCAGTCGACCGCATTCTCGATCAGTTCAACCGGCTTCAGATAACGGGTACCCAACCCGGCGGAGGCCAGATCCAGCATCTCATCATTGAGAAAGGTGTTGGATGCTAACAGGATTATCCGGGCAGATTCAGTTGAGTGCTCGATCAATTGATCGACTTGCGGCTTGGCTTTTTCCTCTGCTTCTCCTTCGGCTTTCTGAGTATCAGCTGCATCTCCAGACTCTTCGGATGACTCTTCAACGGCCAGTGGAGAGTCTTTGCCATGAAAGAAGGAGTCAAAACGCCCTTCTACTGCAACAGCCAGCAACTGTTTGCCCGGTTTCTCTCCCGGCGGAAAACCAAGTGTTGGATAGGTACTGAAGTCGGGTTGTATGTTCAAATCACCGGAAGTCCAGGCCCCATCGGAGCTCTGTAACAGTGTGCTGACTTGTCGCTGTCTGTTTTTTTCCTGGTCGATTGTCAAGGGAGATGGCCAGGTCATGGTGATCTGATCCAACCCGGATGTGATACTGCTCTCCTCTCCCATACCGCTGCTTCGTATATCAACAAAGTAAGGATAATCCACCAGCTGTGTTTCACGGATTACAAACCCACCGATCTGGCGGTTGACGGGTATTGGAAAAGCCGCATTCTGCGGATCGAGCACCAGACTCTTTTCAAAGCCTATACCATGGTGGGACAACCAATCCTCCAGCCCTGACTCGTGCTTTTTCACCGTTAGGCCACCTTTTGTATCAATATCGAAGGGTGACGTGGCCATGATCACAGTACCACCCCGCATCAGGAACTGATCCACGGCAAACAGTTGTTTTTGATCCAGCTGCCGCGGTGAAACCAGCAACAGAAGATCGCTCTCATCGGCGACTTGCCCATCCTCCAATTCAGCCTGTATTACGTTATGCTCCTCGCTCAAAGTGTCGCGCAGCCATTCAAAACGATTGCCACTGTTCATAGCGAATTGGGGCATAGCCGGCGCCGCGGTTGATGTATGCATCGCCACCGATTTCAGAAAACCTTTTGAGAAGCGCTTTAATGCTGCCTCGATGCCTCGTGACAATTCCACTTTTGTAAAGTCTTCAGGCAGTGGCACTTGGATGGTTCTGCCATCTCCCTGCAGGGTCATGTAGAACCAGAAACTGTTACTATCAAACAGACTCGCGCTCATTGGCCGGTAACCAAACTCACTCTCAAGCTGTTTAGCCAGAGTTCCGTTACCCTCATCCGGATCCTGAATCTGGAAACTCAGCTTGCCATCGGAAGCCTTGGCCAGATCAGCCAATATGCCATCCAGATCGCCCCTCAGGGTTTGCAGAAAATCGGGGAGTTTCTGGTTTGGCGATATATAGCCAGTGAAAGTGACCGGATGGTTTATATTGTCAAATAACTCACCACTTCCCTGGTAGGCATAGAGCACCTTTTTAATCGACTGGGTGATGTCGTACTCGGGATTACGCAGCTCCACGTCCAGATCCATTTCACTCTGCGCCTTGACTTCAATGAGATCGCGAAAACCCAACACCTCATGCTGGTCGCCATACTGGATCAGAATATTGAAATAGGAGTTGACCACTGAAGCCTGATATTTACTCGCAAACTGGAAGGGTACCGGCTTGATCGCATATTTCTCATTTGCCTCCTTCTCCAACTCAGGGTGCTGCTGAGGGTCGATGAACTCGACACGCACCCGGCCTTCACCAGCGACCGCGTACTCCTTGATCAGATCACGCAGTTGTGGCACTAAAGGCGCCAGTAGCGGATGTGTCTGGGCGCTGAAATAGCCCCGGATCAACATCGGTTCCTTAAGTTGTGCCAAATAACCGTGGGTCGCATCCGAGATGGAGTAGATATTGCCTTCGGTCATGTCCCCACGCAGCCAGCCCACTGGGGCCAGCCAGAGATTGACAGCCAGGAAGTTGGCGGCAAACAGAGCGGTGATCACGCCCCAACGCCGATGGTTGGCATTACTGGCATTACCACTCCAGCGCAACCACTCCAGAATAAAGACATTCAATGCGAGAAAAACCGCCACAACACTGAGATAGAAATAGATGTCACGTAGATCGATCACGCCACGGGTGATGGCGTCGAAGCGAGAACCCGCTCCCAACAGTTTGAGAAACTCAGCCGGACGATTGCCGAAAAGCCCGGTCAATGCATCTGAACCGAGCAGATAGAAAACACCACAGATGAGTGCCGTGACTATCAGGCTGACAATCTGGTTTGCAGATCTGGCGCTGACAAACAGACCAATTGCCGTGTAGGCAGCAGCAAGAAACAGTGTAGCCAGATAGCCAGCGACCACTGGCCCCCAGTCCAACGGCCCCAACAGGCTAATAGTAAGTGGCAGGAAAAGAGTCAGGAGAAGGGCTACCGCAACCAGTCCCAGGCAGCCGAGAAACTTACCCAGTACCAGCTGATAACTCTCCACCGGCAGGGTGAGCAGAAACTCTAGAGTTCCTGCACGCCGCTCCTCCGACCACATCCGCATGGTGATGGCGGACACCAGAAATATCAGCAGCAGCGGCATCCACTCGAACAGTGGTCGCACATCAGCGATGTTACGTGCGAAGAAGGTCTCGACCCAGAAAAAGACAAATAAGGTCGTTGCGAGGAAAGCGCCGAGAAATATAAAACCCACAGGAGAGGAGAAGAAACCAGCGAACTCCTTGCGGGCGATACGCAAAATACTGTTCATTCTATTACTCCCCTTACTGCGCAGAGATTTCGCCAAAAATGGTTTCCAGGTTGCGGCTCTCTGGCTGCAGGGTATAGAGCTTCATCCCCTCATTCGCTGCCAGACTGGCAACTTCCGGGGCTGTCTCCTGCAGTGCCTCCTGCTTTTCCAGATCGAGTGCATAACGATGTTCAACACCCGTTCCATCGAGTCTCTCCACGGCTTTGACACCTTGCAGGGAACTGAACAGATTGACCGCCCTTTCCGGTTCCGCATCCACTGAAATCAACAAACGCCTGCCGGCACGCAACTCATCCATGGTGGCGTCCAGCGCCTTTTGCCCGTTGCGGATGATGATGACCCGGTCACAGATCGCCTGGACCTCCTGCAGGATATGGGTGGATAGGATGACTGTGGCATGTTCCGCCAGTGAGCGGATCAACTCACGCATCTGCTGTACCTGGGTTGGGTCCAGACCGTTCGTTGGCTCATCCAATATCAATAGGCGGGGATTATGGATGATCGCCTGGGCCACCCCTACCCGCTGACGATAACCTCGCGATAGCGTTCCGATGCGATCTGCCGCTCTGTCGACAAGACCGGTTCGCTCTATGGCGCTCCATATGCTATCAAGACGTTCATCATCCACCACACCATGAAGTTCAGCAGCATAATCGAGATAGTCGATAACCGTCATCTCAGGATAAAGGGGATCATTTTCCGGCAAGTAACCGATACACCGCTGTACTGCCCGGCGATTGTTCGCGATATCCAGGCCATCTATCTCTATGGAGCCTGCTGTGGGCTCAAGATAGCCGGTGAGCATTTTCATTATGGTGGTTTTGCCTGCGCCGTTGTGTCCCAGCAAGCCAACGATCTCTCCCTGCTTGATCTCGAAGGAAACCTTGTCAATCGCAGTAAAATCACCATAGGTTCGAATTAAATCTTCAACTTGAATCATCTGAAGACTCCTGTAGTTATATGTTGTGGTTCTCCATTAAAAATAACGAACAGATTGACTCTGTTTCTCTAGTAAAGTTCAGCCGATTGAGGGTACCCCATCACGAATGGAGCACCCTCTTGGCGGATGGATCAATGTACCTGCACTTCTATCTTTCGCGGTTGGTATTGCGCACGTTTTGGAATCTGCAGGCTCAACACGCCATCCTTCAGGTTTGCATTCGCATTCTCTCCATCCAGTTCATTGCTCAAGGAGAAACTTCTCTGGTAACGAGTGGAGCGGACATCAGCATAGAGCGCCTCCATTCCTTCAGGCATCTGAATGGCCACCTCGCCTTCAATGGAAAGATTATCCTTGTCAATCTCTATCTTCAGTCTCTCTTTGGTTACCCCCGGCATGTCCATCAGCAGAGTGATGACGTTATCATCCTCAAATATATCGACAGGGGGACGAATTGCAGGCTCCTGCTCCCGGGAATTCTGTTTTGTTTCAGTGATCTCTTTACTGATAGTCATTGACTTACCCTCCAGATATTTAGTTGACTTCAATCTGCTTCGGTTTAGTCGCTTCAAGTCGATGGATCGTAACCCTCAATACGCCATCACTATAGCTTGCCTCCACCTTATCGGGGTCGACATCGTCAGGCAGCGTCAGCACCCGGTGAAAATTGCCACTGAAACGCTCATTGCGGTAGTAATCAGTAGGCTCTTTACCGGCAGTCGATGGACGCGCACCATCAATCGTCAATAGATTCTTTTGAATGGATATATCCAAGGACTGGGGATCGATACCAGCAGCGAACAGATAGACAACAACCCGATTCTCCGTAATGCCGATATTGATTGGAGGATAGGCGCCTCGCGCCACAGAACGGATGCCATTCGGCAGGTAACCATCTCCAAACATACGGTCGAGCTGCTGCTCCATGCGCCTGAAATCATCAAGCAGGCTGCTTTCATAGTTGCTCATATTTCTGAACATTTTATTACCTCCTCATGTAATTCACAGATCTAACAGGTCTATCCATTCTGCTATATATGGATTGGGTATTCTGATTTCAAGAGAGAGTAAATCCTTATACATTCCCCTCTATTCTTGTTCTCACTCAAGAATTCGCATTACTCATAATATCCTTTAAATACAATCTATTATGACAATCTACCTGCTTCTTGTTCAATCAACACATATTCAGAGCAAACTTTTAGAGCAACATTTTTCCAGAGACAATCATGCAGGCTAGAGCTATGCTTCCCCCTGCGGAACTCTCTTCACTTTCCTGGGCTTGATTATGGATACAATGGTTGAACTATTCAGAGGTGTGATCGGTAACTATGCCGATTTACTTACTCGCCTGGGCCTGCTCGACTTCGTTGTTATCACGGTTAATATTGTGCTGATGATTTTTGCCAGACGAATCATCGAGCTCATCTATCACGATAATGTCAGCACAAACCGCAGCCTCAATCGGGTACATGTCTTCCGCGCCTTGAATCTGTTGATTATTCTCTCATTCGGCTACTACCACCTCTATCTGCCGACAGGGGAGAGAGGTATTGGCCTGAAACTGCTATCTGTCTTTGTGGTTATCTATCTGGGTTATCTCTTCGCACACATCATCGGCTATATTGCACGCCGCAAATTCGGTAAATCACGGGAGGTCAATGGCGTCAAAAAGAGTGTCGAGACCTACAACAGCCGCCTGTTGACCCTCTTATCTGGAATCTTTATCTCCATCATTGTATTAATTTCAGTGGTACAGATTCTCGGCTTTAACGGCCTGCTGGAAGCAGGGGGCGTGATCGGCTTTATCGGTGTCTTTCTAGCACTGACTCACAACGCATGGGCACCGGACATTTTCAGTGGCCTGATCATCCTCAACAGTGGCATGGCTGAAGAGGGGGATGTGATTGAGATTACTGAAGGTACACACTATATCGGCGTGGTCTACAAGACCAAGATGTTCCATACAGAGATCCTCAACCTGGTTAACAACCATCGCATTATGCTGAAGAATGCGAAATTTAGGGATTATACAATCCACAATCTTTCAAAATTCGCATCGGCCAAGGGGTTACGTGAAAAAATGGTCTTTAAGATTGGTTACGACGTGGAAGCTGGCAAGGTGCGCGAGATGTTCGACGAGGCTTATGAGGAGATAACACAAAGCGCTGACATCAATATTGAGAAGCAGTATGAGCTTGAAGTTCGGGTCAATGATACCGCTGACCATGCTATTGAGTGGGCGATCTACTATTACACCAAGGATGTACGAAATCTGATCAAACTTCGTCAGCACTTCCGGGAGATCATCTGGCAGACAGCAGACAGGCATGGCATTGCACTTGCGACACCGTTGACGCATACCGTTGTAAACCAGGAGGCCTGAATATTTTCTGTTTACCGCAACCCAATTAAAAAACAGTAGAAACAGGCTCACCATTCTAACTTAGAGAGTTATTGAGATAAAATAATCTATCGACTGTATAAATATCATCTGTAAATTATCGATGAAGTGGATAGTAAAACCACTAGCTATATCGATTAACCAGAATCCAAACCAGTGATATAAATTCAGGCTGGTTCAATCTTGGCTCTCCAAGCAGCACCAGCAAAAACTGTTCATTACCGACATATAGCGGCCATGCACCTACTCGGCTGGATCCATATGCATCCACAGCAGCCCATCCCTGGGCACCCAGCCCAAAGCTTTCAGACAACCGTTCTGCGTGACGCGTTTGCACTGAGATCAGATCAGCGCTGAGGGCTGAGAGTATGTCAGCAGCATTTGCATCCAGCCCACTATGGACTAGTGAAAGGCCATTCCAATCAACCAGAAGACCTTTACCTATTGATGACAAGCAGGGAAGTATATTTGTCAATTTCTGACCGACACCAGACTCTGATACTTCCTGGGGTTCTCTAAAACCTTGAACCATTGAGAGTGTTTGAGCACGATGCAGGATTGCCAGTGCCTCCTGTTCATCGCTGAGCTCTAACCACTCACAAAGGCTTTCTGCATTTACCTTTAGACTTCGCTCCTGCTTTAACAAAATTAACATCAGCCGCCTGACCGGTTCATCCTCGCGGCCTGAAACCGCATAGAAAGCACCTGCCGAGGTTGGTAGCAGATAGAACTCTTCAACTAATTCATATTCAGACATGGTTATTGTTCACTACCTAATCCAGTTAACAGGCCCTAGTTAGTCAAGGACATTGAATCGAGAAAGAATTTCTCTGTATCAAGCCACAATTCCGGTAAAGCAAGGCTTCTGCCAATAAGCCCCATGTAGGTTTTATAAAAGGCCTCGCGCGTTTGCTGCTGTCTATAGAGGGATAGCAGTTCACGGCAAACAGCCTCATCGCCAGGGTCATGATGTAAGGCATTTTCAAGAATGACCATTGCAGTGAGCCAGTCATTCTGTTTGAGGATTTCCACAGCCTGTTCAAGTGGGCTGGCATCTGAATCGCCAGAATCTGATGCTGTCCGCCTTACAATTTGAGTGAGTCCCGAGCGACCTATGGATAAACTCGATACCGTATTCTTCGGCAAGGAGATATTTGAATCCAGACCACGGGACAAATGAACCAAAAGAAACCGCACTTGCTTCTCTTTTAGTGATGGCAATGCCTGTCTAAGCAGGTTCTTTCTTATATGCAAACCGCGATTACCCAGAATAAGAAACAGGTCAATTAACGCCGCATATATAGCATCTGAATCGCCCATGGAAAGATAGAGCAGAGTCCGTTGAACGTGGGCACGTAAATCCCTGGGATTTCTCCTTACCTTTTTTATAAGGTATGTAGAAAATCTATTACCCCCCTCTACTGTGGGAAAAACCGGTAGTAGTTGGCTTGATTGCGGAAGCAGAGAGGGCTCAACAAGGTGATCCATGCTTTGGTCTAGTGAATCATCCGCCGCTAAATTCGCATTGCTTACTTTTCTTACTATCTGTTGATACATAAAGCCCGTTGACACTGACTATAATTTAGAAACCGTTTAATAATGTAATAGTGAACTATCCGGGTCTTATCCTGCATCTTTTAGTTTTGATATAAAACTATTGAGCATACCCTTTTTTACAACCTCTGCTTTACCAAACATTAAGACTTTCGGTGTCTCATTTACTGAGATTTCTGTAGAGAGTTCAGCTTCAGAATGGGCAGAAGGTGTGCGGTCAATTAAATCTATCTCTTGGCATGCGTTACAGAAATCTATTACGGTCTTGACGTTAACCCCTGCACCATCGGCAATTTTCTGGATATCTTGCGACTCATTGGTCATCATGTACTCAGCTATTTTTCTATAGTCCAGATCATGGGGAACAACCTCAAAATCCGGCTCTGAAGTCAGGCTCAGTCTATCCTCTGTCGTGTTATTCTCCATCAGCCTTCCCCCAGATCCATAGAGTGCTGCAAGATAGAAGAGCAACCACAGTGGTCGAGCATCCCAGCCTTCTGGAGGCACCTGCTCATCAGGCTTGATAAGTTCATGATTCGAAAATCCAAAAGCCCTCGCAGAGAATAACTCAGGAGATAGTCCATAGCAGGATTTATGAGCAAAGATCTGTTGGTCTGGATATATTCTGACAGATGGGTAAATGAAATGGCTTATTTCAGTTGGATCTCCTACTAAAACCAGCTTTCTGATTAATCCAAGAAAATACTTATTTTCATGAAACCGTCTCGGAGGACGACTCATTTTCCTGTATACCTCTATCCAGCGGGATTTCCCGGTTTTTTCACTCTGCTTGTCTTTAACTTGTTGAGGAGTGCTACTTGGTTTTTTTGAACCTTCTGACTGGAAATGATCGAATTCCGAATCCATTAAGAGATCATATACATCATAGTCACTATCCTCATCGACAGGGATGTGAGGAGTGCTCTGGAGTTGATCATCACCAATAGGAAGCGAGGTCGAAACATGACCAATTTCAGGTTGCGATCCTTCCCCAATAAACATCTGCTTATTTAGAGAGAGAGTAGCGCCCTCCTCTTGACCGATCTCCTCTTCCTCTTCAGTAATAGGGGAGGATGTCTCCTCTACTGCACTTAGCGCCAGCTCGATCTCAAGCTCAAGTAATAAAGTTGTAATCACTGAGTAGGAAATTGGCTTTTTCAGGGTATAGGAAAAAGAGTCTCGCATTTTGTCGTTAGAGGAACAGCCAATTAGAATGGTTCTAAAATTACTTGACGAAGATTTATCAGAAATGAACTCTGCCGCGAACTCTTCCCGGTCTGTATTTACAAGTATGACATCAGCATCCCTGCCCCCAACCCATAACCACTCTGCGACTTCGTAGCTGGAAGCCATCTCAATAGTGGTACGTAAAAAAACCGCTTCGCGTTGATCGAAACCGACTTCTGTTATTCTGTATGGAGCCATAATGTGAAACGCACCGCGCCTCTCCTCCTTGACACTTACTTCCTACATATCACTATCAGCCTACCAATTAAAAATGAAATTGTCACTGCTGATGACAAATATGATAGATTTCAGATTACTGAAATGAACTAGTCCTCACAATATTGAGTTAATTCTTCAGTCTTAGTAAAGTCCTGGGTAATAGTAGACTTTATAGATAATCTATAAAACCGGACACATCAAACAATAATCACACTGATCATCAAAGATACATATTAAAAGGAAGAATTTAAATGGGAAAACAGGAAGATTTTGCGGGAGTCATTCAACAATTAAGAGAAAATGTACCCGATATTACAGGCGTAATGATTTCATCAATAGATGGTCTTTCAATAGCGACGGATTTCCCCGAAGAGGAAGCTGCTCGAATCGCCGCCATGGGTGCATCCGCTGTAGGGCTAGGTAGCCGGATCACAAAGACAGCAGATCTTGGTGATATGCACGACATCCTTATAGAAGGCAGTAGTGAAACACTGGTCATCTATATGGCTGGAAATGCCGCCACACTAGCTTTACGTGCACCTCGCAGAGCAAATCTGGGTCTAATTCGACTGGAAGGTCCTAAGGCAGTTGAGAAAATTGTAGCGCTTGTCTCAAACTGATCAGGGAGAGATGCATGGGCTCAACCAATCTCTTCGATAAAGATGGACACTCCTATATCCTGCTGGAAGGCTTTGGACAGGGTGAGATGGTACCAACTAATCAAGTTGTTATCAGAAATGGTAATGAAGCTATTTTACTTGACCCAGGTGGACACAAGGTACACTACGAGGTAATTAATGAAGTCTCTTCATTGATACCGATCAGCAACTTGAAATACCTGTTTTTTTCACATCAGGATCCTGACATTATCGCTGCAGCGAATGCCTGGCTGATGTTGACAGAGGCAGACGCACTTATCTCCAAACTCTGGGTACGATTCATTCCTCACTTTGGTATTGATGAGCTGCTGCTACCTCGCCTGCACGGCATACCGGATGAAGGCATGCGCCTGCAGCTAGGTAATACCGAATTGATTATCCTACCCGCACACTTCCTCCACTCAGCAGGGAATTTTCAAGTCTATGATCCTGCATCAAAAACACTCTTCTCTGGTGATTTAGGCGCATCGATTGGACTGGACTATAGTGTGGTAACAGATTTTGAGGCCCATATTGCCTACATGGAGGGCTTCCACCTTCGATATATGCCATCCGCTCAAGCCAATCAGTGTTGGGCCAAGATGGTTAGAGAGCTGGATATAGAGCGAATTGTTCCCCAGCATGGGGCCATTTTTCCCGATCGTGAAACATCCAAACGATTTATCGACTGGATTGCTGATTTACCCGGTGCAGTCGAGATTTTAAAGGACAACTACAGAATTCCAGGTACCTCCTCCACACCAGCGAAACATGCCCCGGACGACTCTGTCAAAATAGCCGCTAAAATACCGAATAGTGAGAAAGCAGCAGTCGTTAACGAGGAGACAAATAGCGAAACAGTAGCCGCTACTGATGAAGCATCAACAACCAACGAGCGCCAACCTCCCAAGAGCTGGGGGCAGCGCTTGAAAGGCGCCTTTACCAATAGGTTCCGTGATTGACACTGATATCTGATACCAGGTAATGACCTAAAAAAGCTTTGCTTACCTTAACAATAATAGAGCTTCTTGATACTTCACATGAGATATCGAGGCATGAGTCAAATTAAGCGCCGACTCATTAAGAACAGGATTAGTGTAAACAGGCCGAACTTCCAGCTCACCTGAATACTAGAAATTATACTTCACTGCTGCTCCATCAGCTCTAAAACACCCAGAGGAAAGCACACATTAATCATCAAATTTAATGGGGCAGCCGTAGGGTGGGGCCATGCCCCACCATCAAGGGCTTAAACACACAAAAACTTGCGTTCTCTTGCGCTCAAGGTCTGCTTTGAAATATTCACAGCTTGCTTTTACAACACATTCCTGTGGGAGAGGAAGCATTCATTTGCATCATTTATCGTAATCGCAAGAATTGATTGGCTAGTGCGGACTACTTTTCAATCTATCAAATGGTTAACGCGCACCCTCTCCCGTTGAGGAAAGATGCATTTATAGCTGCTTGCGCAGTAACGGCAAGTTCCTTACAGCAGTGATTTTATATACTATTTGAATCGCTCTTATACGCAATTGGTCATATCATTGAAACAAAACAGCCCACCTACAGGGCGGGCTGTTTTGTACTTACCGTATTACCAGGAAAAGTTATTAAAGTTCTCCGATACGGTCATCCATTGATGGATCGATAAGCCAAATTGCAATATCTTTACCCAAAGCCTTCACACAACGATCCAGAATAGAGCAGGTTCCCTTGTATGCACCAAACATCCCACCTCCAGAACTGCGGCGACCATTAAAACTACCAATCTTCTTACCGTTCTCAAAAAGCTCTCCAGTAACAGCAACTGATTTTGACCCACTCCAGGCACCACCACCTGAACCAATCACATTGCTGATCTCTAAAGCCAAGACCCGCCCCTTATCCTTACTACTGACAGCACCATCTTTCTTGACTACCGTTATGTCGCTAGCACTGGCAAATGATCCTATATATTCAGGTAGTTGAGTGTCTATCACGCACTCCGCTTTGACTTTATCTGGCACACCGGAGCCTGCAGCATAGGCGATACGTTTGGATACACTGACAGCAGAGGTGCTGGTTGATTTGCTTACTGTAACAGCCTGCTTAGTACTACTGTCCTCTGCTTTCGTTCCACCTGTCGATCCACCACAGCCGTAGAGAAAAGTAGCTAATATCACGCCTATTAATGTGAATTTATCAATTCCTATCATTTTATTGTTCATGGCTTTGTCTACTCATTTGTTTTAACTGATCAACTGTTTATTTAACTGCTGTTTTTATCCAAAGACAAGGGGGCAGGCTAAATAATCAATCGTGAATAGTACACATAAATTGCAAATATACTAAGTTAGACTAAAACTAGATAAGCACTATGAATAAAACAATAACCTGACTTGATCTTAATAAACCTAACACACCATCAATATCTGAATAGTCACATTATACGCATCACTAAAAGCACACACTTAATCACTGGAGCAAATCAGATGGGAATAAAACTCAATGTCCCCCTCGTCAAGCAGCTAACAAATATGTCTTGCTGGTATGCATCTGTTTGTATGGTCGCCTATTATCGTGAAGCAGGGCCTCGCTTAGGCCTACCAGAAAAATGGAAGGCTAATAATGGCGTTAACTTAAATGACTTTATAAAACTTGCTCAAGTTGAAGGTCTGGTCTCAATAAAATCACCAGCTTCCAATCTAACTGAACAACAACTGGAAATATTTCTTAGAAATAATGGTCCGATATGGTGTGCTGGGCGATGGGATGGAGTACCACACATTGTCGTTTTGACCGGTGTCGATAAAGGAAATGTATTCATCAATGACCCAAACCCCACCAAAGGCAAGCGTACTGAAACTTTAGCCTGGTTTAATCAAAAGCTTGATAACCATGTGCAAAACTGCATGATGTATAAAGCCTAGAGCCTGTTAACACTAACCCAATACGCGCTGCTGTGCCAGAAAAACGTCTCTCGAGGCGTGGCTCCCAGAACAGGTTGCTCCCTTCTCAAGAGCCACAACACAGAGCAAGGGCATTCGATTAACCCGACGACTAAGTATGTCGTCTTCAGGGTTTCAAGCCTGCACTTGATCAAGGCACGGCTCACGCCCCGCAGGAAGTGTCCTTGGGGTGCAGGCAATGATTGTCCCCTTTCAGCACCTGGCTAATGATATGGGCGCAGTGGTAAATTGCGACCAATTTCACATCACCTATCTGTTCCATAAGTTATTACTTATAAGTGTATTTTCCATTTTCGTACGTTCAGGGACGATGCGGCAGCCATTGAGATCCCTGATGAAGAAGATTCCCAGACAAAATAAACGCATGTTTTTCAGTCAGTTGATGTGGAAAAAACGCATCAACCAAAAATATATGCCTCATGCAGGCTACATGGGAAATGGTGGAGACATTAACTTGATCACAGGTGTTAATGGTCCTGGTATCAATCATTTGACGCAGCTTTTGTCACAAGCACTACCCGACAGTCAGCAAATCCACCATCCGCTGAAAAAGTTTGAACCCAAACTTTTCCTATCTAATCAAGGTGACCGTCTGGCCATCCCTTATCAGAAAGAACTATCAACAGACCACCCGTTAAACCGCATCTATCGGATTTATGCTGAAAGGAATCTAAAAGAAACCAACTACACTGAAATTTTAATGGAGAATAAAACGTCTCGTAACCCTCTACTCATTCTTAAAGAGAGCCACGGCTTACTTGCTACAGAAGCCTTAATACGAGAGCTAAAATGTCATACTCTGTTCTATGTTAGCGATCCGGTGATACTTGCTGAACAGCTCTTTTTCCGGGAGGGAATAGATACCCCTTACCTCGATTTGGAAAGTGAAGCTGTCATGGAGTCCCAGTTTCTACAGCGCTTTCTATCTCACGACCTTCGTTCAGTTCTGCATGCCTATAAATTGATACAGCGCCTCCCTTCAGGTCGTCAACGTCGCGTGCAGATGAAAATCTTGGCCATTGCTTTGATACAACATATGTTTCGTATGTTGGCTGCTCGTTATCCTGAATTAGTATCTATCTTCGATTTCGGATATATAGAGAATGAACCAAGGCGTATGCTTCCCCCCCTGCTCAACTGGCTAGGTTCGAAAAGCTTGGAACAGCTAAAAAGCCTACTTGATATAGCGACCTTTAAACCTGCAGGACAAACTTCACTACGATGGACACGGTCATGGCCGGAGTCAATCAATGCTTTTGAAATCCTCTCTGCAAAAGAGGTTAACCTGGCATATAAAATTTTGATTGACCACCAATTAATGTATGTCGATAACAACGAGATAAACGATCAACGAGAAGTTCTTTATAGTATCTGAGATCACACTCCCTTGATCCTGGCCTTATCTCTCGCACCAGTAGTACGATATCAGAGAGCTCTGCCTACCAACTCATTTTTTCAAACTGACAGTAATTCTATTATAAATTTCACTACAGATGAGGAGATCAATAATCTATTCAAACGCCCAATAAGTGGTCAATAATCTGTAGTGCTGTTAATGTATAGGGGAAGACCCTGAAGAGAAGAACAAAACATGAAAAAGCTAAAACATGAAGCTGAATTAGCCAAAGAAGCCCTTCTTTTTGGTATAAGATATGCCGAAAAACGTGGTGCTGCGGTTTTCGAACCTACTGATTCAGCAAGTGAAAAGATGCTATATATCTATAGATTACTGGTTCACGACAAAATCGTTCAAGCACTTCCAGAAGACCAAGTCTCTCAACAAGCAGTGAAACACAAATTGGCAATTTGGTACTCAAAGCAGCTACCCAAAGATCACCCACTGCTCTCGGATTAAAAATCTCGACTAATACCTTAGGCTATAGATAGAAAATGAAAATCATTGTGCGGAATTTACCAAGGGATCTGACTGAAGCGGAACTACTACCCTTGTTCAAAGAGTGTGGCTCAGTACAATCCTGTACGATCATACAGGATAAGAAAACAGGAGCATCAAAAGGCTTTGGTTTTGTTGAAATGCCCCGTGCTGGAGAAGCTAAAGCAGCAATCAAAAAACTGAATGCCACTGAAATACATGACCAAAAAATACGCGTTAAAAAAGCAACTATCGAAGAATAAGTGGATTTATCACATCTTTTAAAGCTGGTTTTACTACATTAAAAGCATCATTAAAATCAACAATTTAGCTAGTCTAATATATATACCACCTCGAATAAAATATGTTCCTTTAAAATCTATATATACCTCACATATCCCTCTTACTCTAAATTTTCTTTCGATTTGACATCAACCTCCGTTTGCTATACGTTGTCGACAGCAAGAAAGTAAGTCTCTATTTATAATCTCCATCCGATGCATTCTCGTAATACTTCGTCCTGCAGTTTTAAATTCCAGTCTTTATTTCCGCTATACATACCTACAAGTAGGTACACTTTTATTTATTCTACAGGATAATATTATATGTCTAATACAATTACTGGCACCGTAAAATGGTTCAATGAATCAAAAGGTTTCGGTTTTATCGAGCAACAATCTGGCCCAGATGTTTTCGCACATTTCAGTGCAATTACAGGCTCTGGCTTCAAAACTCTTGTTGAAGGACAGGCTGTTGAATTCTCTGTAACTCAGGGCCAAAAGGGACCTCAGGCCGAGAATATCGTACCGGTTTAACAACCGTTGATTTCTATAAGAAAGGCAGGCCTTTTTGGCTTGCCTTTTTTTTGCGCAGGTCATTTTCAGAGGTTTCGCGCAAACTTAGTGGAAAAAACTCTTGTAACAATAATTTGGCATCAACTTAACAATAGATCCGACTTCAATCAAAATATGGTCAATGCTTAATAATTGGCTATTATTTAAAAAAATAACCCTAATCCACTCTTTTCATCACTACTAGAAAACCACATTAACCTCGTTATATTTTTCGGCAGACTACACAATGGTTAATAATTTAGCGATTAATAAAAGCAATGCTATAAACTTTTATAGAACTGCCTATATGGGCAACCCAGCCAAGGCAGTAGAACTTTTTGTTGGTGATGAATATATTCAACACAACCCACTGGTTGGTGATGGAAAACAGGCATTCATAGATTATTTTGATGAAATGGCCAGAGACTATCCTGATAAGAGCATTGAGTTTATCAGGGCCATTGCTCAGGGTGATTTAGTAGCACTGCATACCCTTCAGATATGGCCGGGTGAAGAGCAATACGTGACAATGGACTTCTTTCGCTTTGATGATGTTGGAAAAATTGTCGAGCATTGGGACTCTATTCAAGCCATACCTGCAGAGTCAAAAAACGGAAATACAATGTACTAATTGCTATAGAGATTTACCTGCACACGTTGATTCTGAGCAGCAACAACATTCCAATCCCCCGCATTATTGACCTCATACAGTGAGGGATAGGGCATCAGTGGCTCATCAAAACCATTGCTGAACAGAATAATCTCTAACTCACCGCCACTTCTGGCTAACTCAACATTGATATAGTTGGCAAATGCAACAGACTGATCGTTCAACCAGTCGTTGCTACCTCGGTGGTCAACGGCAAACTGGCAATTATTTATATCCATATCCTTTTCGGCTAACTTTAGACCATCCGAGACTCCCTTTTGCAGACAAAAATTACCATGATTTGCCCGCAACTCAATGGTTCCCCTGAATCCTGAATCTTTAAGTTGAGCAACCAGTTCTGACAACCAGAGTGCTTTTTCGTCATTGAAAGGCTGTTCGCCATAGCTAAACTCTGTGCTCTGATTTGCAGCCCACTCGATAAGTTTCAATGGCAACGCCGTTTCTATCTCGCCTGCCTGGTTCTCCGCAGTTGCATTCAACTGTTGAGTCAAAAGCTCAATCTGCTCATTTTGATCTGAGAGCATTGCCATAAGCTCCCCCTCTTGCTCAGATTGAGCCTTACCCATAGCTATCGACTCTGAACCATCCATGGCGAAGTAACCCAGGGTTATACCTGCCAGAGCAACGACACCACCAAGCATGCCTATAACAAAGGTTCTCCATCCACCAGCGTTCTGCTCCTCCTGCAAGGCTTCAAGCTCATACATTTCGCCGCGTAACTCAGCAAATCTCTTATCCAGCTGCGTTTGCAATCGCTCTTCGGCCATATTCTGCTCTTTACGCAAGAATCGTTTCAACGACTCCTGCGCAGAGAGGCTCTCCTGGAAGTCATCCAGCGGCATACTGACTGTTTCAACGATGGCTGGCTTGTGACGTTCATGCTCTGAAATAGGGTGAACATTGTCTGGACGATATACTTGTCGGACGGTTTCCATGCCTTCATTTTTGAAACCATGGACCAGGGATTCCTGCTCTGGCATTAGATGCAGGGAGTTAAGCACACCTTCAAAATCCTGGGATTCAAGCTGCTTGGGAAGCACACCGATAGCGCCAAGTGCACGGGCCTGGCTCAATTCAAGACCACCAGCTTTTGAGGTATACATCATTACCGGTATAACCGCAGTATTAGGGTTGGATTTAATGACTTTCAGTGCCTGAAATCCATCCATACCCGGCATCTCAAAATCCATAAATATGGCGTCCGGAGCATTTTCGTAGAGATAGTCGATAGCAGCTGCAGCAGACTCTCTCGTGTCTACGGTGATGCCAAACTTTTTGAGTTTACCCGAAAGTACCTGACGTGCTGTTTTCGAGTCATCTACGATGAGCGCTTTTTTAGTTGCTGTTCCAGTCACGGCGCCAACCTTTTCCCCTGTTGTTTCTATGTATGCTATTTCAGCGAACTACATGATAATCCTTATATCGGCCCGAGGCTTTGACCTAGGACTCGTAACTAAACTATATCCGACATAAACCATGAGAGGAAATATTCCGATGGAAACCTTAACACAGCAAAAGTGTGAGGCGTGTCGCGCTGATGCACCAAAAGTCAGTGATGAGGAGCTCTCTGAGCTAATTCGGGCCATTCCGGATTGGAATATCGAGGTTCGGGACGGCATTATGCAGCTCGAAAAAAGCTATGCTTTCAAAACCTTCGTTGCAGCTTTGGATTTTACCAACGAGGTTGGAAAACTGGCCGAAGATGAAGGCCACCACCCCGCACTGTTGACTGAGTGGGGGAAAACCACAGTAACCTGGTGGTCACACAAGATCAAAGGCCTGCATCGCAATGATTTCATCATGGCAGCGAAAACAGATCAGCTACAGGGTGAATGAGTGCAGGAAAAGATCTAGTGTACCTCGTCATAGATATTTAGAGGCAGGGATATACTTTCAGCGTTACTGGTACGGCCCTTTCGCACCGTTGGCACAATATAAGGTGCGGCAGGGCCGCACCCTACGTTGACTGTCAGGATAGCGCATCCTTCATCTGCTGCTCCTGCTTCTGCTTATGCAGCTCGATTTCCGCTTTTCTGCGCATCTCCAGGATATCTTTACGCTCTTCGATTCGCTTCTCAGTGGCATTATTCTTGACTGGAATAGTCACATCTCCGAAAAGCACCTGCTTCAGCAGTCTGACGCCAAACTGCATCAGTGCCAGATCCTCTTTTTCAACCGTTTCATAGAATGTATCTTCCATGTCATAGGAGGCCTTGAAAGAGTCGGCGAGTACAAACCGGCGTAGTCGATCGACATCATAGGAGCACATGAAAAAGAACTGCAGGCTGGTATCTGAAGGACGGCCAATAGCAGGACCGGCCGATTTCTTCTTCAACATCAGCTGCAGCCACTCCCGATTGATCTGGTCGTAGAGTTCGACTTCCTGCTCTTTGCGGTAGTCATGCACGGAGACCTCGCGATCCTCTTCGTGGCCTTTGCAGTGGTCTTCCTTGATCAGGAAGTAGCGTGCTTCATCTTCAGTGGCACCCGCTTCTTTCATCGCCATATGACCAATCGGGTAGTAGCGACAAGCGGTTGGCCGGTCTTTGTAGACACTGCAACCCTCTTCTGTAACAAACTTGCAGGCGCCATCATCGTCGGTACGTAATTTGACGCCAGGAACCCCATCTTTGTCCATTTCATAGGGAACTGTGTTGTTTTTCAGGAATTCGGTGGCACTGATGCCCAGATTGTCCTTCAGCCGCAAAATATCGTAGGGCGTCAACTGAATATCAGCGTGTTTACAACACGCATTAAAGCAGGAGATCCCCTTGTGGCAGTTGAACTTGATACTTGCACCTGGCTCAAGAACCGACGGAACAAAACTGCTTTTAAAGGGAATATCGAATTTTTCACTCATTATTGGCCTCCGATATGGAATCGGCTGGTTCGCGTTTTACCTCCACCGGGGGAGTAGCGCGAGTCTAGCTGTGAAAAGCCCGGGAACAGCGGGCAATAACACAAATCCGGAGTATTAATCCGGTCGTAGTAAATACTGACAACTATTTTTTATCAATATTTTGCAAATAGTAGCAAAGCCCCAAGAATTCACCGGCTTTGCAGGCAACTGTCCTAAGACAGAAAAAGCCCGAACGCCGCAAGGACGTCCGGACTTTTCTAAGCCCTATGGCCTATAGCTGTCTTACTTGAACAGCTTAGACTTGTCGACGATGTCGACATGAGCGCGCTTGAAGCACTTATAGGTCTTAGCCTCTTTGTCATAGACAGAGTTCACGAAGCACTTCCAGTTCTCTTCGTCGACAAAGTTCTTATCCATGCGGTAGTAGAAACCAGGATAACGAGACTCTTGACGGAACTGAATGTGTTTCATGTGAGCTTCAGCAGTCAGGATGCGGTGATAGTTTTCCCACGCACGAAGTAGTTCGTGGAGGTCTTTAGCACGCATCTTCAATGCATCTTCTTTCAGCATTTCCAACTTCTGCTCAGCCAGGTCGAGCATGTGCTCGTTGGTGGTGTAGTAGGTAGCAACACCGGCAACATACTCATCCATAACCTTCTGCAGACGGAACTGCAACATACGAGGAGTGATGTAGTTAGGATTAACATCGATCGCAGTTGAGTAGTCTTTGTGCTCAAGGTAGTTGCGCACTGGACGGTAGATCTCTTCGATCAGGGTATCAACATCGGTGTCCAACTCAGGAGTGAAATCCTTGTTGTCCATGACGTATTTTACCATCGCTTTAGCAGCCATACGGCCTTCAGCGTGTGAACCGGAAGAGAATTTGTGGCCAGAAGCGCCCACGCCGTCACCAGCGGTGAACAGACCGGAAACAGTGGTCATACCACGGTAGCCCCAGTTCCAGCCTTTAGGCAGATGCTCAGGTACGCCAGCTTCAGTCTCTTCAGTAGGTGCACCAACATCTTCAGGACCAGAGGTCCAGATGCCGCAGCAGCCAGAGTGAGAGCCCAGCAGGTAAGGTTCGGTAGGCATCAGCTCAGAGTTTTTCTTCTCAGGCTCGATGTTCTCACCAGCCCAGATACCGCACTGACCGATACACATGTCGAGGAAATCTTCCCATGCTTCTGCTTCCAGATGCTTAACCTCACGAGGAGACAGGGTCTCACGCAGGTTAGCAAGAGCGGTAACGGTGTCCATCCAGATAGGACCACGACCTTCCTTCATCTCTTTCAGCATCAAGTGGTTACGCAGGCAGGATGCTGGAACAGCAGCCTGGCCATAAGGAGGATAGTCGTCGAGCATCTCCTTATTGCGATCCATGTAGACTTCACCAAAAGCGTTGGTGGCTTTTGATTTGAACAGCAGGAACCATGCGCCAACAGGACCGTAACCGTCTTTGAAACGGGTAGGTACGAAGCGGTTTTCCATCATGGTCAGCTCAGCGCCGGCCTCAGCAGCCATCGCATAGGTAGAACCAGCATTCCATACTGGGTACCAGGCACGGCCCTGACCCTCACCCACAGAGCGGGGACGGAAGATGTTTACACAACCACCAGCGGCAAGCAGGATAGCTTTTGCTTTGATGACAAGCAGTTTGTGATCACGAACAGAGAAACCAACAGCACCAGCGATGCGGTTAGGGTCATTCTTATCGTTAACCAGCTTAACGATGAAGATACGCTCTTCGATGTTGTCCATGCCCAGTGCTTTCTTTGCTGCTTCAGCAACGATCCACTTGTAGGACTCACCGTTGATCATGATCTGCCATTTACCAGAACGTACGGGCTTGCCGCCGTCTTTCAGTAAAGGCATGCCTTTGGAACCATCGTGACGCTCACCGTTCTCATCAGTCTTCCAAATAGGCAGACCCCACTCTTCGAACAGATGAACAGATTCGTCAACATGACGACCCAGGTCGTAAGCCAGATCATCACGGGTGATACCCATCAGATCGTTGGAGACCATACGGGCGTAGTCAGCAGGATCCTGCTCTGAACCGATGTAGGTGTTGATCGCAGACAGACCCTGTGCAACAGCACCAGAACGGTCCATTGCAGCTTTATCAACCAGTTTAACTGTGATGTCGCCGCCAGCAGCTTGCACCCAAGGACCAATCTCATAAGCAGCACCACTACACGCCATGCCACCGCCGATCAGGAGGATGTCTACCTCTTCTTGGACGACTTCCGGATTTCCGAATTCAGCCATTTCATATACCTCGAATTATCTATATTCCTGAAATAATCAGACTGAATCCCGCTTATTTGCGGATCAGCTCACTTGGATCGCCGGCACGGTAGCCGTTCTGCTCGTTATGGTTGAAGAAACCGGGCTCGCCGATCTTCGCCATTTCCGCAGCAGCCTTACCACCGTAAGGATCGATAGAACCCTCAGGAGTAGTACGAATTGGGAATTTGAAGCGTTTCATAGTGCCGTTGCGGAACTTGATGGTCCACATAATAGAGTCGGTACCGCGCAGAGGCTGTACAGATGCACCCAGAGGTACGATGTCGGCGTAAGGACGAGCTTCGATAGCCTGCTGAGGACAGATCTTAATGCAGGAATAGCACTCCCAGCACTGCTCAGGCTCCTGGTTGAATGACTTCATGGCATGACCGGTTTCAGAACCGTCTTTATCAAGCTTCATCAGGTCATGAGGACAGATGTACATGCAAGCTGTCCTGTCCTGGCCTTTACAGCCATCGCACTTCTCAGTACGCACAAATGTAGGCATGGTGTTAATCTCCTAAGGGTTTCACTGCAGTGATTCAGCCGCGGCATTTTGCAGCGACTTCGAAGCACAACCGGATATCTCCGGCGTAGTTCATTTTTAATTCTCTCTTGGCCTGCGTTAATTCCGACTAAGGCCATGATTCGAACCCGACTCAGCCAGACCACATTGTCGGGCACTCCTTCGCACGCACACGCACGATCCGGAATCGGGCGACAAACATTAATGCCTTGCAGGAGCTTTAGCCAAACAATTTTTTAATGAGGGCACATAAAATACGCTTATTCACCTAGCTCACTGTAAAACCTAGTATTTTACTGAGATAACTAACTACCTATTTATACGAACAAAATTACCAATGACGTAATCATGGTCTTTCTATGAAAACTCTTTTTGGATATATCCACATGCGTTCACCTATCCCATGGGAGATAGATAAATCAGACCAAAATCACGTTCTGCGAAAGCTTATTTTTGAATATTCCTGCCATTTTCCTTTGATTTATGACCACCTTACAGCTAAATATCAGCCATATATTTATGCTGAAAAGCCATTTTGATATGAAATTGAAGCGGGGTTTCGGGTAGAGTTACGCTTTTTTGAGCCAAAACCATGCCCCAGAGGGAAGCACCAGACGTACTCTTTCTACTTGCTACCGGCTGCCATCACTGTCCGGTGGTGCTGGAGCGCCTGAATCAGCTCCTTAAACAGGGCAGAATCGGCCGTCTTGAATCTGTCAATATCGTCAACAGACCAGAGCTGGCAGATGAACTGAATGTACGCGGTGTGCCATGGACTCGAATCGGCCATTTCGAACTGGATGGAGCCCTATCCCCAAAAGAGGTGGATGAATGGGTCACCCGAGCCTCATCCGGCGAGGGAATTTCAGACTATTTCAGCGAGTTACTCGAGTCACAACGACCAGACAAAGTGATCAAATGGCTCAACAGGTGTCCAGAAAACCTCAAACAACTACTTGAACTGCTTCTGATCGATTCGACACCGATGGCTGCGCGCATTGGTGTTGGGGTTGTGATTGAACAGCTTGAAGGAGACCCTCGACTCGAACTGGCCATGGCAACGATGATCACTCTCAGCCAGTCTGAACATGCGAACATCCGTGCCGATGCAGCACATTTTCTCGGCATGAGCCACTCGCCCAAGGCCCGGACAGCGCTGACCAAGCTGCTCAAGGATAACCATCCCGATGTCAGGGAGATTGCAGCAGAGTCTTTGGAATTAGTGTAGATTCTCAGCTTTGCTTTGTGGAACAGACTCAATGAACAAACGGGATCAGATATTGGCGGTACATGCCCAATTTATCAATCAGGTTGTTATAACCGGCCAACAGCCCGATCGTCAGGATGATTTCGAACAGTTGATAAAGCTGGCTGATAACAACGGATGGAATGAGCTGACAGACTGTATCAGAAAGATATTCCATCAAGGGCGCCGGGACGTAGAACTTCTCAATCCTCTTGATGAGGAGGATCAGGTTATTGCTGAAGCGATCTTACATGGCCTGCAAGACCCCTCTACCCTACCCGACCCTAATGCCAAGCCTGATCCGGCCCAGGCTGCGCCAGGTCTCGCCTCGATGATTGATGCAGCAGGTTCAGGTAACGCACAGGCTCTGCAGATAATCGCTGAAATGGCAGATCAAATGAGTCAGGCTGGCGGCCCTATGGCACGGCTTGCTGCGGTGATTCGGCCAATGATCAATGGTGAGCGTAATCCAGATATCCTGTGCAAGGATATGGATAGCCGCACAGAGTCCATGGTGCTGGGCATACTGGACGAATTGAAGCGGATGCAAGAGGAAGAGTAGCATGTCCAGACGCTTTATAATCTTAGCTGCAATGAGTGGCTTTCTGCTGGTTGCTTTAGGGGCCTTTGGCGCCCATGCCCTGGAGCACTCTGTTCCCCCCTCAAACCTGATCTGGTGGCAAAAGGCGGTTCTATATCAAGGCCTGCATACCCTGGCTCTGCTTGGGGTGGGCCTGTTGATACCCCACCATCCAGTGCGGGCACTGATGCTGTCAGGGTGGCTATTCGTGGCTGGCATCCTGCTTTTTTCCGGCAGCCTCTATCTAATGACACTCACCGATGTTCGCAGCCTGGCTATGTTGACCCCGATTGGCGGCATCGCATTTATGGCCGGGTGGTTATCACTGATCATCGGCGCCTGGCGCCTGCCCAGCCGCTGATGGATTTAAACGCATTTACAAACCGGTTACGAAAAAATCAGCGCCACTGGAGTAAGTGGGCACGTCGTCGGGAAGTCAGCTGCTATCGTATTTATGATCGGGATATCCCAGAGTTCCCCCTGGCGATTGACTGGTATGACGGCCAGGCCCATCTGCAGATTTTTGCCCGCAAAGGTCTTGAACCGCTTAATGATGAACAGCAGCAACAGATCACTCAGGCCGTCAGTGAAACATTGGAGATTCCACTGCACCATCTGGCGGTAAAGACACGTCAGCGTCAGCGGGGCCTGAATCAATATGAGAAGACTGGTGCAAGCGGAAGACCGATGGTTGTCAAGGAGGGAGGATTAGCCTTCGAGGTTGAACTCTATACCTACCTAGACACAGGACTGTTTCTGGACCACAGAAACACCCGAAACCTGGTACGGCAACGCTGCGCCGGCAAACGGATGCTTAACCTGTTCGCCTATACCGGCAGTTTTTCTGTGTATGCAGCCGCAGGTGGTGCACTATCCACAGTCAGCGTGGATCTATCCAACACCTATCAGGACTGGACCCGCCGAAATCTTAAGCTAAATGGATTTAACGACGACAACCATGAACTGATCAGGGAGGATGCTTTCCAATATCTCGAGCGGGCCAACAGGGAGCGTCGGCGTTTCGGTCTGATCGTACTTGACCCGCCAAGTTTCTCTAATTCAAAGCGCATGAGCGATACACTCGATATTCAGCGCGATCAGGAACAGTTGATAGACGCTTGTATGAACCTGCTCAACCCAGGTGGCGAACTGATCTTTTCAACCAATCGTAAAGGTTTCAAGCTTTCACCCAAGCTCAGTCAAAAAGCCGGATGTGAAGAGATCACCCAGCAGGTTGTTCCTGAGGATTTCAAGCGTCGTCTTCCCTATCGTTGCTGGTTATTTCGGGCACATTTCTAGAATCAGGCTGTCTGACCAATCCAGCACTTGACGTAGATGATAGATTAAACTCTCATAGCAACTTATTATATAAGGGGTTGGTATTTATGCAGCCAACGATTGTAATTATCACCAATACGCCTTCTTGCGAAGACATTCCCCGGAACGATACAGAACCAACTGAGATGGAGCCCTCATGCTGAAAAGATTGACCCTGACGATCATCGGACTGGGTATGCTAATTGGTATCCCTACAGTAATAAAACTGCAGCAATTTCAAGCGATGGCTGAAATGCAGATGGTTATGCCGCCTGAATTGGTTACTGCCGATCAGGTGAGTAAACAGAGCTGGCCCAACTCAATCTCCTCTACCGGATCTCTGGTTGCTGTACAGGGTGTAACCATGAGTGCAGAGCTGGGTGGCAAGATCATAGAAATCGACTTTAAATCAGGCGACCGGGTCGAAGCTGGCGAGCTGTTGTTGCGCCTCGATACCACTGCCGAAGAGGCACAGCTACGTTCCGCAGAAGCAGCCGCCAAACTGGCCAAGATCAACCTCGATCGTAATCGTGGTTTGCGCGCCAATAAAACCGTATCTCAGTCTGATCTGGACACTGCCGAAGCCAACTTCAAGCAGACTACAGCTCAGGTCGAGAATGTTCGTGCCACCATCGCCAAGAAAACCATGCTCGCCCCCTTCTCCGGCCAACTGGGTCTGCGCCAGGTCAACCTGGGACAGATCATAGAGCAGGGCACTCCGGTGGTGACTCTACAGACCATCAACCCTATCTATGCCGACTTCTCTCTGCCGCAGCAGCGCTTCTCAAGCATAGCTGTCGGCAATGAGGTTCAAATCAACACCGATGCTGCCCCGGATAAGACTTTCACTGGCAAAATCATAGCGGTGAACCCTGAGATCGACCAGGCCACCCGTAGTGTGCGGGTCAGATCCACCCTGATCAATGAGGGCGAATTGTTGCGTCCCGGCATGTTCGCCAATATAGAGATACTTCTGCCTCAGGTTAATGAAGTCCTTGCGATACCGGCCACTGCGGTACTCTACGCACCCTATGGCGATACCGTGTTCGTCATTGATAAGAAAACAGATGAGACCACGGGTGAAGAGTCAAAAGTACTTCGTCAGCAGATCATCCGCCTGGGTGAGACCAGAGGCGACTATGTCGCGGTGACTACAGGCTTGGAAGAGGGCGAATCCGTGGTAACCAGCGGGGTATTCAAGTTACGGCCCAACATGGCTGTGACTATCGATAACACCCTAGCACTCGATGCGCGCCTGGACCCTCAGCCCCCCAATGAATAACAAATTCCAGAGGGTCGGTTTGACCCTTCATACTGCACAGGGATATTAATGCCGTGGGTAAGATAAAAGTCTTCACCGATCTATTCATTCAGCGCCCCGTACTCGCGATCGTGGTCAATCTTCTGATTGTTATTGCAGGCATGCAGGCTTGGAACAGTCTAAATATTCGCCAATACCCGCTGAGTGAAAACTCTACAATCAATATCTCCACTGTCTATGTGGGGGCCAACGCAGAGTTGGTACGCGGTTTCATCACTACTCCGCTGGAACAGGCTATAGCCTCAGCGGATGGCATTGAATATATCGAGTCGAAGAGCCTGCAGGGCTTCTCCATGATCAATGCCCGTCTGAAGCTCAACTATCCCCCAACCAAGGCTCTGGCTGAGATCACTGCCAAGGTAAACCAGGTACGTAACGATCTGCCCACTGAGGCCCAGGTACCCGCACTCTCGATCCAGTCGGCTGATTCACAATTTGCCTCGGCCTATCTCAGTTTTGCCTCTGATATCCTCTCTCAGGCAGAGATCACCGACTACCTTATACGCGTGGTACAACCTCGACTTGCCGCAGTTGCAGGGGTTCAGCGTGCTGATGTGCTGGGAGCACGTATTTTTGCCATGCGTATATGGCTCAAGCCGGACAAGATGGCCGCCCTGCATATCAGTCCATCACAAGTTCAGCAGGCCCTCGCTGCCAACAACTTTCTCGCCGCCATAGGCACCACCAAGGGCTCATTGGTGCAAGTTAACATGACGGCTAATACCGATCTTCACTCAGTCGAGGAGTTCGAACAGCTGGTGATTCGGCATAGCGGCGACACTATTGTGCGTCTGCAGGATATCGCTGATGTCACACTCGGCGCCGAAGATTATGATACCTCGGTGCGATATACCGGCCAGACAGCGGTATTCATGGGCATCTTCCCGCTGCCAAGCGCCAATACAATCGATGTCATCAAGCTGGTACGTGATGAAATAGACAAGATCGCCAAAGATCTGCCTTCCGGTCTTGAAGTCAATATCGGCTATGACGCCTCTGAATATATTGCCAATGCGATCACCGAAGTCACCAAGACTCTGGGTGACACCCTGTTGATTGTAATCGCGGTCATTTTTCTGTTTCTGGGATCGATACGATCAGCGATGGTACCTACCATAGCCATACCGGTTTCACTGATCGGCAGTATCTTCCTGATGCAGATTTTCGGCTTCACCCTCAATCTGCTTACCCTGCTGGCAATAGTGCTCTCTGTTGGTTTGGTGGTGGACGATGCCATCGTTGTGGTGGAGAACATTGAACGCCATCTTCGTGAAGGCCGAAGCAAACGGGAAGCCGCCTTGCTGGGAGCTCGGGAACTACTCGGCCCAGTTATCGCCATGACCATTACACTTGCAGCGGTCTATATACCCATCGCACTTCAGGGCGGTCTGACTGGCGCCCTGTTTCGTGAGTTTGCCCTCACCCTGGCGGGCACTGTCACAATCTCAGGTATCGTCGCCCTTACGCTGTCGCCGATGATGTCCGCTCATATGCTGAAGAGCGCTGACGATGAGGAGCGGGGCTTTACCGGCTGGGTTAATCACCATTTTGATCGCCTGCGACTGGCCTATGGTCGACTCATTGGTCGTACCCTTAACGCACGACCTTATGTCTATGTGGTCTGGCTGGTAGTGGCTGCAGCAGCCATTCCCATGTACATGCAGTCCCCTAAAGAGCTGGCCCCAAGCGAAGACCAGAGCGTCGTTTTTGGCATTATCAATGCAGCAGCCAATGCCACTGCCGACCAGAAGCGCTTTTATGGTGCCGCTGTTGAGAAGGCATTCCTGGAGGTTGAGGAGGCAGACCTGAGCTTCCAGATCCTGTTTGCTCCCTCAGTAGGCGCCCGTTTCGATACCGATGGCTTTTCAGGTGTGGTAGTCAAACCCTGGCACAATCCCAGAGAACGCACCGTATTTGAGATTCAGCAGGAGGTTCAGGGGAAGGTATCGGCCATCCCCGGCTTCCAGATCTTTGCCACTACCCCTCCGGCACTACCCGGTGGCAGTAACTTTCCGATTGAGTTCCTGATTACCTCAACTGCCGACGCCAAACGTCTGCTTGAATTTGCTGAGCAGATTCAGGGCAAAGCAACCGAGAGCGGCATGTTCCTGTTTCCACCGCAGATCGATCTCAAATATGACCAGCCCCAGGCCCAGGTTGTTCTGGATCGGGACAAAATCGGCTCCCTCGGACTGGACCTGAATCAGGTAGGTCGGGATATGGCTGCAGCACTGGGGGGTAACTATGTCAATCGCTTCAACATCGCTGGCCGCAGTTACAAAGTCATCCCGCAGATCGAACGCTCACAGAGGCTCAACCCGGATCAACTGACTGATATCTATATCAGCGGCCCAGAGGAGACACTGATCCCACTGAGCACCGTCGCTCATATTGAAAATACCACGGTACCCCGTTCACTCAACCGCTTCCAACAGCTTAATGCGGTGAAACTGTCGGGCATGACCAACCGCACCCTCGACCAAGCCCTGACGGTGTTGGAAGAGGCCGCTGCTGAAGTACTCCCGGCGGGTTACTCTATTGACTACACTGGAGAATCCCGTCAGTTGAGACAGGAGGGGAATAAATTCTTACCCGCTTTCGCCCTGGCAATCGTGCTGATCTTTCTGGCCCTGTCAGTACAATTCAACTCCTTTAGGGATCCAGGCATCATCCTTTTCGGCTCAGTGCCTCTGGCTATGTTCGGCGCGTTACTTTTCACTTTTCTTAAAATGCCCAACCCCAACCTGCCCTTCTGGACCAGTGGCTGGACCACCACACTCAACATCTATGCTCAGGTCGGGCTGGTGACCCTGGTGGGGTTGATTGCCAAGAATGGCATACTCATCGTCGAGTTTGCCAACAAACTTCAGGAGCAGGGATTGAGCAAGGCCGAGGCGGTACAGGAAGCCTCGATGACCCGACTGCGACCGATCCTGATGACCACCTTCGCCACCGTTGCGGGTCACTTTCCTCTGACCCTGGTCACCGGGGCTGGTGCTGCCGCACGTAACTCTATTGGCCTGGTGTTGGTTGGCGGAATGGCGGTTGGTACCCTCTTCACCCTGTTTGTGCTGCCATCGATCTATGTATTGATGGCGAAAGATCACAATGCAGATGCAACGGAAGAAGAAGACGAAACGCACGGCACTGGGGATATAGCAACTGAGCAGTCAGGCTAATGGGCTGGGTAGAGGATCAGTTAAAGCCTCAACGAAAATAATCTGCCAGCTGCAGGTGACTCATAGACTGGTCACGAATATTTTCTCTAGGGCCTGAATGGAGCGCAGTGGAATCCGGGATAGTCTGCCCTTCCCCCGGATTCCGCTGCGCTTCATCCAGGCTACGAGGGTGATACAGTTATACAGGTAGGCATATCGACAGCACACTCCTGACTCTTTTCAGCGGCAGCTTCCTAGCCTCGACTCTACTACCTGGCGGTTCTGAGGCGCTGTTGCTATGGAACTTGCAGCAATCAGCTCATTCACCCTATCTGCTCTGGCTGAGTGCGACCATGGGTAACACCCTGGGTGGAGTGAGCAGTTGGCTGATCGGGTGGTGGCTGGCAAAACGCTTTCCACTACAAGCGCTGAAACATGACCGCCAGAAGAGAGCAGCTGAACGAATCAGCCGCTTTGGCAGCCCTGCGCTGTTACTCTCATGGTTGCCTGTAGTGGGTGATCCACTCTGCCTGGCTGCTGGCTGGATTGGCATCAGGTTGAGTCTGGCAGTTCTGTTTATCGGAATCGGTAAAGGGTTGCGCTATGCAATGCTGATCTGGGTATCAGACATTATCATTTAGTCGTAGCCTGGATGGAGCACAGCGGAATCCGGGAATAATCAGCCCCTTTACCCTGGATTCACCCTAAAAATAGTTAACTCGTAGCCTGGATGAAGCGCAGCGGAATCCGGGGATAGTCAGCCCCTTCACCCTGAATTCACCCTAAAAATAGTTAACTCGTAGCGTCCTATTTACGCCAGAACGCAGGGGTCAGCAATACCAGCAGAGTGAATATCTCCAACCGCCCGAGTAGCATCCCAAAACAGAGAATCCATTTTGCGGGATCATTTAGGCTTGCGTAGTGAGCACCCACATCGCCAAGCCCGGGGCCAAGATTATTGATACTTGCCCCTACTGCTGAAAAAGAGGTCATAAGATCCAGGCCTGTTGAGGCGAGCGCCAGATACATCACACCGAAACTGGCAACATAGAGTGCAAAGAATCCCCACACCGCATCCACCACACGCCAGGGTATGGTCTTACTGCCTACCCGTATCGGGATCTCTGCATTGGGGTGAATCAGACGATTGATCTCTCGAAGCCCCTGCTTGACCAACAGCAGAAACCGAATCACCTTGATTCCGCCTCCGGTTGACCCGGCACAGCCGCCGATAAAACTTGAGAAGAGCAACAGTATCGATATAAATCCGGGCCAGAGTGAGTAGTCGGCTGTCGTGAATCCCGTTGTGGTGCCGATTGACACTGCCTGAAACAGTCCGCGGGTAATCGATTCACCCCAGGTGCTATAAACCCCCATCATATAGAGCGCGATGGATACCAGCACAATCACAATAAACAGTGTAGTGATATAACCGCGAAACTCAGGATCTTCAAAATAGGTTCTAAGGGAGCGTCTACGGAAAGCGAGAAAGTGGAGTGCGAAATTAACCCCGGACAGCAACATAAAAACCACAGCAATCATCTCGATCAGAGTACTGTCGTAGAAACCAATACTTTCGTCATGGGTGGAGAATCCACCAATCGCCACCGTTGAAAAGGCATGCCCCATGGCATCGAAGGGCTCCATCCCTGCCAGCCAGTAGGCCAGCATACAACTCAGGGTCAGACCGAGATAGATAAACCAGAGCGCCTTTGCTGTCTCGGTAATCCTCGGGGTCAGCTTGTTGTCCTTCACCGGACCGGGGGTTTCTGCCCGATAGAGCTGCATACCACCAATGCCCAGCATGGGAAGCACGGCAACCGCCAGTACGATAATACCCATACCGCCCAACCATTGAAGCTGTTGGCGATAGTAGAGAATCGAAAGTGGCAGTTCATCGATACCGACAATCACTGTCGCTCCGGTGGTGGTCAACCCAGAGACCGACTCAAACACTGCATCAGTAATACTCATGTTTGAGTTTTCAGCAAATAAAAATGGCAGCGATCCGGTCAGCCCCAGCACTACCCAGAACATCACCACCACAAGAAATCCGTCACGAACCCTGAGTTCCTGGTGTTGGTTACGCACCGGAGCCCAGAAGGCCACTCCGAGACCCAAAGTAAGAATGAATGCATCGGTAAAACCCAACAACGCACCATCATCGGTCCAGACCGATATCCCCAAGGGGGGCAGCATGGTGAGACTGAAGACCATCAGCAGCACACCCAATATTCGCTGAACCACTAGCAGATGCATCGTTACTTCAGCCTGCCATGCCTGGGGTTGATAAACAGAGACTCACAAGAAGGTCACTCCTACCTGGAACAACTTTTCAACCTCAATGACTTTTCTCTTATCCACCAGAAACAGGATTACATGATCATCACTCTCTATCATGGTGTCGTGATGGGCGATCAATACCGTTTCACCACGAACCACTGCACCTATCGTCGTTCCTTTTGGTAACTTGATCTCCTCTATGGCACGTCCAACCACCTTGGATGAATTTCGATCTCCATGCGCCACCGCTTCGATCGCCTCAGCAGCACCACGTCTTAATGAGTGCACTTGGGCTACATCACCACGACGCACATGGGTCAGCAGGGTGCCGATAGTGGCTTGTTGGGGTGAAATGGCGATATCGACTGCACCGCTCTGCACCAAGTCGACATAGGCTGGGCGATTGATCAGTGCCATAACCCGGCCAGCACCGAGTCGCTTAGCCAGCATGGCTGAGAGAATATTCGCTTCATCATCATTGGTCACGGCACAGAATACATCCGTGTTTTCGATATTCTCTTCCAACAGCAGATCTTCATCTGCGGCATTACCATGGAGTACGATCGCCATATCGAGACGCTCAGCAATCTCCTTCGCCCGTGCCTGATTTGTCTCAATCAACTTAACCCGATATTTGTGCTCCAACGATGAGGCAAGACGACGACCAATGTTTCCACCACCCGCCAGGATCAGTCGTTTGTAGGGCTTTTCAAGCTTGCGCAGTTCGCTCATCACTGAGCGGATGTTCTCTGTCGCGGCGATAAAGAACACCTCATCCTCAGCCTGGATCTCAGTATCCCCTTGGGGCTGAATCACCTCTCCCTCACGATAGATGGCCGCCACTCTGGCATCGATATTCGGCATATGTTCGTAGAGAGTGCTCAGTTCGTTCCCCACCAGGGGACCACCATGGTAGGCCTTGACGGCGACAAGACGAACCCTGCCGCCGGCAAAGTCGAGTACCTGCAGTGCTCCAGGGTATTCGATCAGTTTAAGAATGTAGTCAGTAACCAACTGCTCCGGACTGATCAATACATCAACAGGGATCGCTGGCGATTTGAACAGCTTCGGATAGTCGAGATAGCCCTGTGCCCGGACTCTGGCGATTTTGGTGGGGGTGTGGAAGAGACTGTAAGCCACCTGACAGGCAACCATATTGGTCTCATCACTGTTGGTCACAGCAAGAATCATATCAGCATCCTCCGCCCCAGCTCGGCGCAACACGTCGGGATGACCGGCATGCCCTCTGACTGTGCCCAGGTCGAGGCGATTCTGCAGTTCATTCAGGAGATGCAGATTTTGATCCACCACGGTAATGTCATTGGCTTCACTCACCAATGCATTGGCTACTGAACGACCAACCTGGCCGGCACCGAGAATAATTATTTTCATTGTTTCATCGGGTGTTCTTAATTATCAGAAAAAGTCGTTGCTCAACATCGCTGCGCAGAGAAATCACTCCAGTCCGGCAGCATGACAGCATCGAGCTGGTCTATCAATTCCATATTCTTGAAATATAGCATTCATAAAAGCGACACCTATATGACACTGTTTCGCAATACCTAATACCTAGAATGCTCGCGGCTTATAAGTATTACGCCTTAATTGGGGAGCATATTCTATGTTGAAAAAGAAATCATTTCGTCTGTTAGCCTTGCCTGCCGGTATCACGGCAGCCATTCTGTGTTCATCTCTGTTGCTCACTGGATGCAACGGCGATGATGGTGATGACGGTGTTGATGGTGTGAATGGAACAGATGGTGTCGATGGCACTGACGGCGCGGATGGTACAACGAGTAGTAATACTCCCATAGGGCTGAAGCGTCTTGCTGCTGCTCCGCTTGATGCTGAATTCACTGGCCTCTATCTCAATAGCGACAACACGCTGTTCTTGAATGTTCAACATCCAAGCAGCAGTAACACTACCACCGACGCTGCTGGCAAAGTTTTTGATAAGGGAACAGTAGGCGTCATCGTCGGTCAGGACTTTTCTAACCTGCCAGAAAACTTCGGTGCACTTGACCTGCCAGTAACAACCGCAGAAAAAGAGGTTGTGACGACAGCTGTTGGCACATACCAGGTTCTTGCCCAACAGGGGGATGCTCTGGATGATGGCCTGACCATGGGCGACATCATGACCGCCGACGGCGCCACCCAGATCAAGAACTCCAATGATCCGGACTTCAACGGCGTCATCTCTGATGGTGACACAGGTTTCTATGTCTACACCAACTGGGAAGACCGTCCAGGCAGTATGAGCCGTATCCATGTCAGTGGCCTGACCGATTCAGGCTACGCTAACATCACCCAGGAAGGCATGATTGACTTCTCAGGTGTTGGTGGAACCTGGGTGAACTGTTTCGGTACCGTCAGCCCATGGAATACCCCCCTCTCATCTGAAGAACTCTACTTCGATGATACTGCTGATTGGTTCGATTCTACTGCTGAGTATTTCAGCAATCCCCAAGCACTTGCAGACTATTTCGCTTATCCAACAGACGGCAGTGGTGACTGGCCGAACCCTTACCGCTATGGCTACATTGTTGAAATCGGCAATGCTACTGATGCGGCTGTAGCCAATGTCACAGTCAACAAACTGGAAACCATGGGGCGCTTCTCTCATGAGAACTCTGTCGTCATGCCTGACCAGAAGACCGTCTTCCTCAGTGATGATGGTACCGGCGTTGTATTCTTCAAGTTTGTTGCCGATGTGGCAGGTGACATGAGCGCAGGCACTCTGTATGCCGCAAGTATCACTCAGGCCGCAGGAGTGAATGATCCTGCTGAAGCAGCACTGGGTATTGAGTGGGTTGAACTGGCGAGCATGGGCGAAGCAGAAATCGAAGCGGCAATCGACTCTTTCGATGGCACCTTTGCTGATGCCAACTACATCACTGATGAGCAGGTCTGTGATTGGGCCGAGTCCAAAACTGGCGCTGACCTGAGCTGTGATGAAGACGCCACTGTCGACGCAAACCCCTTCAGCGATGATCGCGTCGCCTATCTGGAGAGCCGTAAAGCTGCGGTTGCCCTGGGTGCTACCGGTGAGTTTCGCAAAATGGAAGGCGTCAACATCAACTATGGTCTCGCATCATCCTGGTGGAATGCTGGCGCAGCTGACGGCGACCAGGCCTACATGTATATGGCCATGTCCAGCTTCGACAAAACCATGAGCGATGATGAAGGCGATATTCAACTGAATGGAGACAACGGCAAGTGTGGTGTTGTCTACCGCATGAAGTTGATGCGCAATGCTCAGGGTGAGGTTGATGTTAAGACCATGGTACCTGCCATCGTTGGTGGGCCATACAACGCTGACCGCTCTGTCAACCAGTGTAATATCAACAGCATCTCCAACCCCGACAATCTGCTGATACTGGACGACGGCCGAGTGATCATCGGCGAAGATACCGGCAGCCATGAGAACAACATGGTCTGGGTATTTGATGATCCAGCAATCTAAGGACCAGATTGATTAATCATGGAAATGGGGTGGCTCGCGCCACCCCTTTTGCATTTAGGAGATCAAAAATGAAGTATATTTTTTCGATTATCCCTTTGGTAACAGTTGCACTGCTCACTGCATGCGGCGGCTCAGGAGAGAGCTCTGACACTCAGAGTGATACACAAAACCAGTCACTAACCTTTCCGTCCAGCTATGAGAGATCAACCGCAGGCACACTACGCCCACAAGAGACAGGTGTGATTTATAACCCGGAGGCGATCGTACCTCCCCAGTGCTATACCAGGCATGAGGCAACCCACAACCCCTGCATGACCTGCCACCAATCCTATACCTTCGGCAGTCGACCCAACGTCATGGATGATGGCGCGTTACAGGCTGAATACTCATTCTCAGAGGTCGGGGTCACCAACCATTGGCAAAACCTGTTTGAGGATCGTTCAGAGGCCGTCTCCCAGATCACTGACCAGGAGGTTATCGACTATATCTATACCGATAACTATTCAACCCTGATTGAGCAGTTACAGAGTGAGAACTGGGAGGGTCCGGTTCCTGCCGTTCAAAATCTGCACTTGGGTGCCGACGCTTTTGACGAGCTTGGTTTTGCGCTTGATGGCAGCCACTGGGTAGCTTTTAACTACAAACCACTGCCCAGTACATTCTGGCCGACCAATGGTTCGACCGATGATGTGATGCTGCGACTACCGGCAGCGTTTCGAGAGCAGAGCTGTAGTGGCAGCGGATACTCCAGAGATACCTATATCGCCAATCTGGCCATTGTCGAAGCGGCAATACAGGATCTGCAGCAGATAAGCCTGCCTGCGGTGGATGAAAACAGCTTCTGCGCCGACCTGAATGGGGATGGCCAACTGGGTGTGATCGAAGAGATTCAACGTCCCGAATTCTATGTGGGAAATGCCTCTGATATCAGTGTCACCCCAATGCTCTATCCAGAGAATGTAGAGTTTCTGCACACAGTGCGCTATGTGGGCCTGAACGAAGATCTATCGATCACCATTCCGGCGCGTATGAAAGAGGTGCGTTATATGCGCAAACATACTTTCCTTACGCCACAAGCCCTGCTCTCCCAATATGGCAATGAGAAGCAGGAGAAACTCGACGGCAACCTGCCAAACTATGTCTCCCGTGGTGATAGTGGTCTGGATAACGGTTTCGGTTGGTTGGTATTAGGCTTTATTGAAGCCGCCGATGGCCATCTGCGCAAACAGAGTGAAGAGGAGACTCTGTTCTGCATGGGTTGCCACACCAGCATCGGCAGCACCATCGATCAGACATTTGCCTTTCCCAGAAAGGTCACTGGCGCTGCTGGTTGGGGATACGTCAACCTGCAAGGCATGGCAGATGCGCCGAATGTGGGCGGAACGGAAGGGGAGATTCTCAACTACCTGAAGCTTGCCGGTGGGGGTAATGAATTCAGGGAGAATGGTGAAATTATCGAAAAATGGTTCAACGAGGATGGCAGTGTCAATGAGCAAAAGGTCACGGCTGCCGATGTCTATGAACTGATCACCCCAAGCCCGGAACGTGCATTAACCTTGAACAAGGCCTATATGGTGATTGTGCGGGATCAGGATTTCATACATGGTCGTGATGCAAATGTCACACCAGCAGTGAATGTTTACAGTGAAGTAGATCCCCAGACCGCTCCAGTGCTGCCGGAAGAGTACCAGTACCATTGGGAGATGCGACTGGCCTGGTAACAGCAAGCCACATAAGCCACAAGGTGCGGCCCTGCCGCATCTTGTGTGGTGCGTCATACTAATTGACGATTCTAGAATCCATACTTCAGGCCATACCTTTCACAAACAAGCACGCCTATCCCTGGCTCAGTAGCAGGGATTTGAGAGTTACCAAATTACCACACGCGCAACATAGTTAATTAAGTGCCATTTCTGCTACATAGTCGAGCTTGGTTAGTCAGCTAAAGATGTTGTGATAACCAGCCGATAAACTAAATACCAGTCAGATAATTAACCAATAATTTGTTTTTACTTGGGATGATTGTCCGGTCTTGTACCTGACAATTTAAATTTAGCCACATCGGATATTGTGGCGGTGCACAGGAGTATCTATCTCTATGCCCCACGATATCTCGCAGCAGAGAGAGAAAAACGACATTCGCGTACTGTTGGTGGATGATGACCCCGACAATGCAGAAGAGACTGCTCAGCTGCTGCAACGAATGGATGTTCAACAGGAGATCGAGCACAATACTGTCGAGCTATTGTCCGATGCCCTTAGCGAAATCAGTCAATTCCATTATGACCTGATTTTACTCGATACAGGGCTTGCTGATATGCCCACACCATCTGCCATACGTGCCTTGCGGGATGCCTTCTCCTACGCTCCGATCATTGCAACCATGAAGTACGAGGATCCAGAACTGGCCGCGATGTGGGTTGGAGAGGGTGCAGATGAGTGCCTGTTCATTGGCGATATTGACGAGTCCTCCCTGAAACGGGTGGTAGAGTACGCAATCAAGCGATACCTCACCTACAGTAAACTGCATCAACAGAGCCGTACCCACCATGTACTAAACACCCTGCTCAGCCATTCTCTCAAAGAGGTGCCTTTTGATCAGCTGCTGAATGAATGCCTCGAGGTTATTCTCTCGGCACCTCTCACCGACATGATGCACCAGGGTGCGATTCTGGTGGCGGCCAAAAACGGTCATCAGCTGCAGATGATGGCGCATTCCAATCTCGATCCAAAAATCGTTGAATTGTGTAAACGAGTCGAGTTCGGTCAATGCCTTTGTGGCCGTGCCATCGAGACTGGTGAGATACAGTTTTCAGACTGTGTCGAGGGGTGTCGGGAAAACAGGGTGGAAGGATTACCACCACATGGTCACTACAATGTGCCGATCATATCCAAAGGCAAAGCACTTGGTGTTCTGGCACTCTACCTCAGGGCCGGACATCAAAAGAGTGAAGATGAAATTATATTCCTGCATGGTGTTGCCGACACATTGGCCGGTATCATCGAACGGGCAAATACCAATGAACAGCTGGCACTAGTTCACCAGCAAAACAGTCGATTGCTCTCCTCTTTAACGACCATTCTTATCCGCGTGGATAACAAGGGCCGCATCAGCCACTGGAACAGCAAAGCATCAGAAACATTCCAGCTGACTTCGGATCAGGTACAGGGACAACCAATTGCTGACTGCCCGATCGATTGGGATTGGCAGGAAATCTCGAACAAAATCACCGACAGCCTGACCGATACGCTTAAATCAAATCAAATCGAAGCACGACTCAGACAACCAAGTGGTTCGCATCGCCTACTCTCTCTCTATGCCACACAATTCAACGACAAGAATGGCCAAACTGGCAACTATCTTATAATCGCTGAGGATGTCACCGAAAAGCGGCAACTAGAGTCGGAGATGCAGCAGGCACAGAAATTACAATCGATAGGTCAACTGGCTGCCGGCATCGCTCACGAGATCAATACCCCAATCCAGTATGTCGGTGATAATGTCCGCTTCCTGTTCGATGCATTTGAGGAGATCTCTGAGATCGTTAATGATCAACAAAAAATCATTGAGCAGGCAAGAAGTAATAGCGTTGCACTGGAGCAGCTTGAGCAACTGGATGAAAAAATCGATGACGTGGATCTGAAGTATCTTCAGGAGGAGATACCCAAGTCGATAAAACAGACCCTCGATGGTGTGGATCGAGTTGCCACTATTGTCAGGGCGATGAAAGAGTTCTCCCATCCCGGCACTGAAGGGAAGAGCCTGACCGACATCAACAGGGCGATTGAGAGTACTGTAACCGTCGCCAGAAATGTCTGGAAATATCATGCAGAAGTCTCTCTTGAGCTCGACCCTGAACTACCCCAGATTCGTTGTATTCCTGGACCAATCAATGAGGTGTTGCTGAATATCATCATCAATGCCGCTCATGCTATTGCCGACAAAGTTGGCGAGAGTGGTAAGTTGGGCAGTATCACCATTACCACTCAAACCACAGACCTCTGGGCTGTGATACGGATCAGGGATAGCGGCTCGGGTATTGCGGAAGATGCAAGGAATCATGTTTTTGATCCATTCTTTACCACCAAAGAGGTTGGCAAAGGAACCGGGCAGGGTCTGTCATTAAGTCATAAGATCATCGTTGACCAGCACGATGGTGAGCTGAACTTTGAGACTGAAATAGGGATCGGCACCACCTTTATCATCAAACTACCTTTCGGTGGAGAACAGAGTTGACCAATCCAGCTGAAAAAAAACATATTCTTTTTGTCGACGACGAACCGAACATTCTTTCCGGACTTAAACGCAGTCTGCGCACACAACGTAAAGTGTGGGAGATGACGTTTGCCAGCAATGGTCAGGATGCCCTTACCCAAGCAGATGAAGCGCATTTCGATGCAGTAGTAACAGACATGCGTATGCCAGGTATGGATGGCGCGCAACTATTGGATCGTATTGCAGAACGTCATCCTCACGCTGTACGCATCGTACTCTCCGGTCAATCTGACCAGGAGACGGTGATGAAGAGTGTTGGCCCAGCCCACCAGTACCTGAGCAAGCCCTGTGAAATTGACACGCTGAAAGGCGCCTTGATTCGCGCTTTTTCTCTACGCGATATATTGGCGGGGAGTAAGCTTAAATCATTGGTCTCCGGTATGCGCTCTCTGCCTAGCCTGCCAACAATCTATAACGAATTGATCACACTTATCCAAGACAGCAATACTACTGTAACTGAGGTGGGCAGGTTGATAGCCAAAGACCCGGCGATGACCGTTAAAATACTTCAACTGGTCAACTCGGCCTTTTTCGGATTGGGTCGCAAAATCTCCAATCCAGTGGATGCAGCTTCGCTACTCGGCATGGAAATTCTAACTCCCCTGGTCTTGTCTATTGGTATATTCCAGCAGTTTGAAAAGGATACGCTGACTATAGATGAGTTCACACTCGACTCCCTCTGGTCTCACAGCATGCAGGTTGGAACGGTTGCCAAACTGATCGCAAAAGAGGAGAAGATGTCGTCAACCTCCATCGAAGAGTGCCTGCTTGCAGGCATGCTGCATGACATCGGCAAATTGATTCTGGCGCTCAACCTACCTGACGCTTACAACAAATTTGAAGCGGAGCTGGCAGCTGACCAGGAGAGCAGAATAGCTAAGGAAATTGATATTTTCGGCGCCACTCACGGTGCAGTGGGCGCCTATCTATTGGGACTATGGGGATTACCGGAACCAGTGGTTGAGGCAGTAGCACTTCACAACCAGCCCGCAATACAGGCGGAGAAGGTATTCAGTGCCCTCAGCGTGGTGCATGTTGCCAATGCACTGGTTCATGAACATGGTGGAGAGATCCGCTCAACCACACTACTGAATCACGACTACCTGCAGTCAGTTGGTATTTCGTCCAGGCTCGAAACCTGGCAGTCGCTGCTCAGCACTTTTGAGGAATAGTACCTGCGGATATCAGATGCAATATAAAGATACCTGATTTACCCACGGCATTCTGCGCCGGCAGCGGAGACCGCATTTACCACCTTAGCGGCGCCTTTCTGCAACACCAGGTAGATCCGCAACAATATTTCACCTCAATTCTGGAGCAACTTATCACTGAAAACCCAGAATCAAAGATCGTCAATAAATACAGAGTCCCCGAAATCACTCAACACATGGCGAACCGTGATACACAACTGATCTATAAAAACGGAGAACAAGTTGTTACTTACGGATTAGATCTCATAGATAATGAGACCAATCAAAAAAGCTCAGCTGTCTTTGTGATCAGCTCTCTCCCCAATAACGGCGCACCTGTAACCAATGTGGACATCATTGGTTTTACTGCCTCCATGTCCGGTTCTTCCGACTTTAATAGTGTACGTAGTGAGATGATCCGCTTTGCCCGCTCCTATCAATTCGATCGTGGCTGGGTGCAGTCAGCCAATGCACAGCATCTTCAGTTTCTAAATAACCAGACAGCCAAAAACAATGCCTTTATGGCCAATCAGCAACGCTTACATCAGTCGAATATGGATGCGCTTGACCGCAGCCACAATAGCTATATGGAGAGAAGTGCGGCATCTGATAGAGCCCATAGCAACTATATGAATAACAGTGCAGCATCTGATCGCTCCCATAGCTCATACATCGACTCTATTCACGAAAGAGAGCAAATGGTTGATATGAATACGGGCACCCGTTACGAAACTGAAGGCTTACTGTTTTAGAAACAGGAAGCGTCAATCAAAAACCAGTATTAATCACACTCACCCGCGCTCTATAGCTCTTTCAACATAGGCCGACATGTATGGGTTGCACAATTGGATCACATTGAGCATCATGCCCTATCGATAAAATAAGGAGCGGTTATGATCGTTACAAATATTGAGATTCTTCCTGACAAGCGGATTGTGGAACATCTTGGGCTGGTTCAGGGTAGCTCAGTCCGCGCCAAGCATGTGGGACGGGACATCATGGCTGGTCTGAAAAATATATTCGGTGGTGAACTGAAAGGCTATACGGAGCTACTTCAGGAGTCCCGCACTGAAGCTATGGAGAGAATGATTGAGCAGGCGGAAGCGGTGGGAGCCAACGCCATTCTTAACGTGCGTTTTTCTACCTCCAGCGTGGCTGCCGGTGCCGCAGAGTTGTTTGCCTATGGAACAGCCGTAATCCTGGAGTAGCAACATGATCGATCTGATAATCCTGGTCACCCTATTGGCAGTTGGCTATGGTTTCGGCACCTACGCAGAAAAGAGACATTACAAGTCGATTATCACCAGGGAAAACGAACTACGCGGCATTCCAGTGATCACCTCCAGGTTTCCCCCAGTCAATAAATCCCTTACCGATGCCGCACTTGTCAGCGGCAGTGTTGTAATATCAGTCGACTATTTCAAACGTTTTCTTTCCGCCCTGAGAAATCTTGTAGGTGGACGGGTCACCTCCTATGAGAGTCTGGTGGACCGAGCCAGACGCGAGGCGATATTACGCATGAAAACCGAAGCAAAGGGTATCAATGCAAACATTATTTTCAATGTAAAATTAGAAACTTCCAGTATTCACAAAGGCAGAAAAAACGGTATCGGATCTGTTGAAGTTCTCGCTTATGGTACCGCGCTAACCAAGCGCAACTAAGGTTCGGATGGTGACCCCAGACTCCACAATTGACCACCAGCATCTTACGTAAGGTAGGTAGTATGCTGCGTCAATTATTGAATTTCACCCTCGTCCATTGGGTAACCCACAAATACTTCTCCAACAGCGGATTTCAGGATGAAATACAGTAACCCAAAAATTCCGGAAGGGATCAACACCAGCAAGCAGCATCCTATAAAAGAGTTCATACTACTCACCGGCGGCGTTATCGGCTTGATTGCAATTGCAGTCCTGGTGTTGGGCCTGTTCGCAGACCGCCTGGCTCATCATATTCCATTTGAGATGGAGCAAAAGATTGCTTCAAGCGATCTCATAGAAGATTCCGAACCAGGCCCCATGCAGGACTATCTTGCAAGCCTTGCAGAGAAGATCATCACTGCACAAGATCTTTCTTCCGAAATGTCGATTACCGTGCACTACCTGGATGAGGAAACGGTGAACGCTTTTGCTACCCTGGGCGGCCATATCTTCATCTATCGAGGATTGATTGAAAAGCTACCTAATGAAAATTCTCTGGTTATGGTTTTGGCTCATGAGATAGCCCATATCAAACACCGTCATCCCATCCGCAGCCTGGGTCGCGGCATAACCATCGGGTTGGCCCTGTCCATGGTGAACAACTCATTAGGGGATATGATGGTTGACCAGATTGTCGGTAACACCGGCATGCTAACTGCACTGACCTTCAGCCGGGAGCAGGAGCGCAAATCTGATGAGACTGCACTTGAGACCTTAATCTCTATCTATGGCAACGTATCTGGCGCTGATCAGCTTTTCGAAGTCCTGCAGGCATCAGAAGGCTCATTGGGCATGCCGGAATTCTTCAGCACCCACCCACTCTCTGAAAATCGCATCCAGAATATTCGTGATTTCAGTAAGCAGTTGTCTGCCAATGCAGACTATGTTGAAACAGCCCCTCTACCGGATGAGTTCGAACAGTGGTTGAGCCTGAACTCAGCGGATGAAGCAGAACAGAAAGAAGACGGGTAGAGGCAATTGTTGAGCAGGGCATGATGCGGCAGGGCCGGCAGCCTACGTTTGAGTCTATTCCAGACGGTAGCGGATATACACAGAATAGTGTGCCGATAGACTGTTTAGCAGCACTCCTCTTCAAGCATCAGCAGCAGATTCATGGCCTCTTCATCCTGACTGCTCTCAAACAGTTCTCGCACCTGATTGATATTGGAGTGGATAAGAAACAGCTCATCAGGCTTGGGACCTGAGCCGCCAGCCCGCTTTTTCATGAAATAGTCCCAGAAAGCGTTACTGTATCCCGGCATTTCAATTATTCGTTCGATGCAACTCATGACTGCTTTGGCATTGCCGTCGCAATCTATGCCTTCAAAACTGATATAGCGGTCAGTGGCCTTACTATTATCTGCCTGGGACACTGGAAAACTCCTGCAAAACATCATAAAAAGGCCGCATCATAGCAACTTGATGATCAGTGGTCATAGAAATTTAGCGGCCTGTGAGCACTCCACAGCTTCGAACATGGATCACAGAATTGCTTATAGATGAAACTGACATCAAAATTTTTTGATCTCTATGGCAAAACCTCCCCTTGCAAACAAGTATGGTTATATACGTTAAACCCAGAATCGGTAGTTGCATGGGGTGAAGTCCGCAATTCGTTACTGCATTCAATCTCTACACATCTTTAAAGCAGTGATGACCATACTGATATAACAAGGAAAAGGGAGAGATTTATGGATAGCAAAGCGATGTCACTGTTGTCTTGGATGGTTTACGTTTTTGGTTTTTCACTTTTAACGCTCTCGCCGATTCAAGCCCTTGAGCATGATGATCAAGGTTGTCTCTCTGACGATGTGAATTTCGTTTCAGGCCATGGATGCTGGATACATCATGATATGGGCGAAAATAGTGGTCGACCGGTTCGAGTCTGGTACTACTACCCTGAAAATTACTCCACCGGTTCACATCAGGTCATATTTGCCATGCACGGTGCGAATCGCGACGCGACCAATGCCATAGCACGCTGGCAGCCCTTTGCAGATCAGTATGGTGCCTTGATCATTGCTCCGGAATTCAGTCGCCTCCACTATCCCAAGGCAGCTGACTATAACCGCGGTAAAGTGCTGAATTCAAACGGTGACCTACAGCCATTTTCTGATTGGACATATGCTTCCATTGAAGAGATCTTCGATCAGGTCATCAGGCTGATTCCCGGAGCGCCAAAACGCTACAGTATTCAAGGGCATTCCGCAGGTGGCCAGTTTGTACAGCGCATGGCCTTGCTAACTGACAATTTCAGAATTCAGACTGCGGTCACGGCTAATCCAGGATGGTATCTGTTACCCGATAGAAATGACCACTATCCCTGCGGAATTGCCAACTTCTCTAAACACGCAATAGATTTAGAAAATGCCTATGCCAGGAATCTGGTAATCACCCTGGGTACCGAAGACAATGATCCCAATGCCCCTTTGCTGAATCATGGCAGTTGTGCTGAGATGCAGGGTTCAAACCGTTATGACCGTGGCCGCTTCTTCTATGAGTATGCCCGTAAGGACGCACTCAACCGTGGTCTGACTTTCAACTGGAAATTGGTCGAGGTTGAGGGTGTCGGACACAGCGCCAATGGGATGGTTCAGGCAGGTGCAAACGAGATTCTGAGCGAACCTGAGAAACAACCATCATTGGTTTTGACTCCAACTCAGGATGCAACAGTAAAGGCGAACTATCCAAACTCAAACTATGGCTTACGTGACACCCTGCAGGTGGATGGACAATCGGAGAAAACCACCTATATACAATTTGATCTTCGAGGTGTAACCGAGGTAGGTGCAGCGATTCTGCGGGTTGATGTAACTGACCCATCGAGTGGCTTACAGCTGCTGCATGAAGCCAATGGAAATCAGTGGAGTGAAACCGGCCTGACGTTTAGTAATCAGCCCGGTGTTGCAGATTTAATAGCAACTGTTAACGGCTCCCATAGCGGAGATCTTTCTATCGATCTAAGCGACTTTATTCACGCCCGCATGGGAGAGATCGTCACCCTGGTCTTCAGCTCATCAAATGCGAATGGACTCTATTTCAAGTCTCGGGAGTCAACTTCACCACCGACGTTAGAACTCTATCATTGACATAAGGGCACAAGCAGTTAATAGAGGTGCCCATTATCAAAGGTAAGGGAGCGGTAAACCAAGAATAGAAACAGTGCATTAGCGCTTATCCTTAAACTCAATCTCCAGCGACTTGAGCTTACGATAGAGATGGGTACGCTCCATACCCACCTCTTTGGCCATGCGGGATATATTCCCCTCATGCTGCTTCAACTGATACTCCAGATAGACCTTTTCAAACTCCTCTCTGGCCTGCCGTAGCGGTTGATCCAGCGAGACCGGGGATTCAGGTCCGACAAGAGAGCCTGCTAAATCCGGCGTACCTAGAGAGGACTCAACCTCTTCCTGCGAGATCTCGCTACCTGCCCCCAGTATCAATAACCGCTGCACCAGATTTTTCAGCTCACGGACATTACCGTGCCAGGGGTGATTACGCAGGGTATTCTGGGCGCCGACATTGAAATGGCGGTAGGGTAATTTCTCATGGTTCACATACCAGTCCACGTAGAAATTGAGCAACTCCGGTACATCTTCTGCATGCTCCCGTAGAGGGGGGACATGCAGTGGTACAACATTCAGGTGATAGAAAAGATCTTCGCGGAAGGTATTGCCCTTCACCGCGTCCTCCAGATTGTGTTGGGTGGCAGCGATGATACGCACGTCGATACTTACCGGCTCAGTGCCACCGACACGCATGAAACGCCCGGTATCCAGAGCACCAACCAGTTGTGACTGGGCCTCGAGGTCCATATCCGCAACCTCGTCGAGAAACAGGGTACCCCCTGCCGCCTGCTCCAGACGACCATAGTGAATGCGCCCATCTTCCTCACTGCCAAACAGCTCCTGGGCAGCATTTCCCTGAACAATCGCGCTGACGTTCACCTCTACAAACGGGCGATCGCGACGTAGACTTTGGGCGTGCAGGTAGCGCGCCAGAGTCTCACGACCACTGCCCGGTTCACCGGTCACCAGAACCCAGGTATCGTGCTGGGCGATACGTTTTACCTGTTCTCTGAGACGCTGCATAACGGTACTTCTTCCTGTCGGCTCATGTACCGCATGAACATGCCGTCTCAGACCAACATTCTCCTGTTTGAGCTGTTCTGCCTCCAGTGCTCTTTCCACAGTCAACAGCAGTTTTGCCAGGGAGAGCGGTTTTTCCAGAAAGTCATATGCACCGTGACGGGTAGCCTCCACTGCTGTCTCTACCGTGCCATGTCCTGACATCATGATCACCGGACAGGGCAGGACCTCATCTTCACCCCACTCTTTCAACAGCGTTATACCGTCCACATCGGGCATCCAGATATCGAGCAGAATCAACTCCGGCCGACGCTCCCGCAGCGCCTGTCGAGCACTCTTGCCATCTTCCGCCATGGAAACTTCATAGGACTCATCCTGCAGAATCTCTTTGACAAGATTGCGAATGTCCGGCTCATCATCCACCACAAGGATGTAGGCCTTACTCATACTTGACTCTCCTCTTGTTCCAGCAACATCGGCAACTGCACAACCATACAGGCACCCTTATCGCAATTCTCCGCATAGATGATACCGCCATGTTCCTCGACAATCTTCTTTACGATAGCCAGACCCAATCCTGTACCCTTCTTCTTTGAAGTGACATAGGGCTCAAAAATTTGCGGCATCATCTCTTCAGGGAAACCCGGCCCATTGTCCTTCACCCGAAGTTCGTAATTCGGATGCTCATTCCGATTCACGACCTTCGATATCAAACTGACTTTTGCCTCTGCTTTGCCTTCCAGTGCTTCGAGGGCATTCTTTATCAGGTTATGCACCACTTGTCTGATCCTGAGTGGATCAGCTTCAACCCGGGCATGACCAGCCGTCATATCGACTTCGAAACTTACACCCCTAGTACCCCGATAGAGATCTGCGACCTCCTCGATCAAATGTTCCAATTTAACAGGTTTAGCAGCCATTTGGGGCGGTTTGGCATACTCAGAGAAGTCATTGACCATGCTTTTCATCGCTTCAACCTGCTGGACGATGGTATGGGTTGCCCGATCCATGACTTCAGCATCATCCGCCGGCATGCTTTTGAGGTACTTATGTCTCAATCGTTCTGCAGAGAGCTGAATTGGCGTCAGCGGGTTTTTGATCTCATGGGCCAGTCGCCTGGCCACCTCGCCCCAGGCCGCATCCCTTTGGGCACGAATCAGGGCAGTGGCATCATCGAACAACACAATGTGCCCGATACGTCCATTCGGTTGGGCAAACGGCGTGGTACGACAAATCAACACCTTTCGCCCTTCGCTGCCTAGCAGGGTCAACTCACCTCGCCACTCACTTTCGATCTGTCTTAAAGGGGTTTCGAGACCTTCGGCAAACTGTTTCAAAGTGGGTGAATTCTGCCCCAGGCTGGATAGAGATTCGCCCGCCACCTGCATCATTTCGACCCCCAGGATCTTGCCCGCCGCCGGGTTGGCAGTACGTAGTTTACGCTGGGCATCAAAGGTCAAAACACCAGAGGACAAACGAGCCAGCACAGTCTCAAGATATGCGCGCTGCCCCTCGACTTCCCGCTGACTTTGGCCAGCCTGATCCCGGGCCTGCCGAATACGTCGGGTCATTGCATTGAAGGAGGAGACCAGAAAAGCGAGTTCATCAGCCCGCCTGGGCACGGGTAACTGTCTGTCGTAGTCGCCACCGGCAACCGCCTTGGTGCCCGCCGCGATATTCGCGATAGGCGCAACCAGCCGCCTGGCGGAAAAAAAGGCCGCCCAAACCGCAGACAGCACAGCAAACATCAATACCAACGAGAGTGTCAGTGCGAAGTTACGTTTCAGTGATTGCCGCAAAAAAGAGAGCTCTTTGTAGCGGTTATAGGCTAACTCCAGCTTTTCAGAGAGGGCGCTGACCCGTTCTGAAGCGGGATAGAGACCCTGGATGATCAACGGCCTGCCAAGCGGATCTGCCACCGCCACCCGGATCATCAACTCATCCTTATCCCGAGCCAGGCCGACATAGCTGTTCCCCTCCCTCAAACGCTGCATGATGTAGTCATCAGGCTTTGCTGGAACCAGTTCGTCTGCCACCGCATTGGAGTACGCAATAATCTGTCCACCAGGGTCGCTCAAAGAGAGCTCCAGGGCACCGGACTGCTGTCGCAATCTGGCAATAGTCAGTGAGAGCGCCGACTCTGAAGTATCGGCTATGCTCAGCAACTGCTGCTCAGTATATTTCAACCATACCCGTTGATTGAGGGCAAGAGAGGCCTGCCCAAGCTCTCGTGCATCCTCCATGGCCTGATCGATCTGAACATCAAACCAGCTGTCGATGCCCCCTTGCAGAAAACTGAAAGAGTAGTAGTAGACAACGCCCACCGGAGTCAAGGCGATGAGGGTAAAAATCAACACCATCCGCAGTGTAAGACGTGAACCCGCACTGTGCCTGAGATACTGTCGTATCAAGCGGATCGAGTTGTAGGTGATCAGCACAAACAGGACAAACATGCCTGCCAGGTTGAAAATCAGCAGAGGAACAAAATAGCGACTCAACTCCGCTGAGTTCTGCACTGCACTGCTCATCAGATGCAGACTCACCAGCAACAGAAACAGCAACAGGCCGACAGAGAGTCCGCCCAGACGTAAACGACTCAGGGTTGAAGGGGCCATTGGGTCCATCCCGTTGTTAATTTCCAACCTCTACCCAGATAGGCCAGCGGTTGTAGAGGCAGTGGCAGGGAGTCAATATCCAGGTCGCCTCTTAAACGCAGCTGATAGGCTTCACCCGGTATCAGCTGAACCAATCTTACCAAGGGCAGATTATTGATCTCCCCCAATGCATAGAGCGCCGCCTCCTGGGTGACAAAGTTCTGTTCGTTATCGGTTTGCATATCCACCACCCGGTAGAGTTCCGTCAGGGCGTGATATCGAATTTGAAACCAGAGTGTTTGGGCAAAAGGGCTAGGCTCCCAAAAGCCCCGCCAAACCTTGTCCACCACCAGCCGAACTTTCAAGGTAAGGGGCACTCCGTTACTCAGGGCCTGGTGGGCCTCTTCACTCAACGAATAGTCGATGCGTGCATTCAGCAAATAACCATTGTCCTGCTTGACGATCTGCACATCCGTAACGGAAAAACTTGCAGCCTTTGCATCAGCAAAGCAGATCATCAGCAACACTACCCAGAGGGTGACCCTTTTCATGGCTGATGTTTTACCAAACATGCGTAGAAAAACCCATCCATGTCACTCTCTCCCGGTACGATCTGCCGCCCTACAGAACGAGCCTCTCCCCAACTCACATCCATCAGATGTTCACCGGCATCAGGCTGCTCACTGAAAAAGTGCTGCAATTGACGCTCATTCTCCTCGGCCAGTATTGAACAGGTAACATAGAGCATCTTGCCGCCAACAGCCAATAGAGGCCAGATTGCTTTTAGGATTTCACCCTGCAATTGGACTAGATTGTTAATATCAGAAGCTCGTCTCAATAATTTAATATCTGGATGACGACGCAGCACGCCAGTGGCTGAGCAGGGAACATCCAATAGAATACGATCGTAGTGCCTGTTGGCCCAAGCGCCCTGCGGCTTGGAAGCATCACCCACAGCCACCTCAGCCTGCAGATTAAGCCGGGCCAGATTTTCTTCAACACGCTGAAGACGCTCAGCACTGAGATCCACTGCTGTGAGCTTTAATCCCGGCTCCCGCTCAAGTAGATGACAGCTTTTTCCACCCGGTGCGGCACAGGCATCCAAAACCTGCTGTCCCACATTAAGGTCGAGCAGCTCCGCCGCCAATTGGGCAGCGCCATCCTGGACAGATACCCAGCCCTTTTGAAAACCGGGCAGCTGCTCAACATCCAGGGGTGATTCCAGCGTCAATCCTGCAGGGGCATGAGAAATTCTTACCGATTTTATCCCCTCTGACTGCAGTAGCTGTTGATAGGCTTGCCGAGAGTTGGCGGTAAGATTTACCCGCAAACTCATTGGTGGCCGGCTATTGAGCGCCTTGGCCCGATCCTGCCAACTCTCCGGCCACTGTTTTTCAAGCCCGGTGAGCAGCCACTTCGGCATGGCATACTTTACCTCCGCTTCACCATCGACCTGATTCAGCAAGCTCTCACGGCGACGCTGAAAATTGCGTAACACACCGTTGATAAGGCCGACTGCCCAAGGTTTTCCAAGTTGTTTTGCCGCGTCTGCCGTTTCATGCACCGCCGCGTGATCGGCAACTCTCAGATAGAGTAGTTGGTATAGCCCGATCAGAATCAGCGCGTGGACGTCGCGGTCTTTATTCTTTAAAGGGCGCTCAAGCAGGCACTTCACCAGGGCCTCCAGGCGTGGATAGTTACGCATCACACCATAGGCAATCTCTTGCACCAGCCCCCCATCTCTGGGGTCATCGAGCCGCGCAAGATGGTTCGGTATCAATTCGGAGAGTGATTGGCCAGCCAATACCCCCTGGATCACCTTGGCCGAGATCGACCTGGGACTCCACTTTGTCGGCCGCTTGCGACGGCCCATCAGCTCAACACCACACCATCCATCGTATGTGCATTGAGAAAATCTGCCGCTGACATCGCTCGCTTACCGGGCATCTGCAGTTGAGTGATACGCAGCACACCCTCTCCAGTGGCAACATCGAAATAGGTTTTACCTGTCTCAACGACCTCCCCTGGGGATCCTGCTGGCCCTTCTGCCAAACACTCGCTATTCCAGATTCTCATGACCTTATCGCCATAAAGAGACTGGGCCACCGGCCAGGGATTGAAGGCCCGAACCTGTCGGTCGATCTGTTCGGCCGTTTGGCGCCAATCGATTCTCGCCTCTTCTTTATCGAGCTTTTTGGCATAATTGGCCAGGCTATCGTCTTGCGGCTCCCCTTTCAGGCTCCCCTCCTGCAACCCGGGAAGGGCAGCCAGCAACGCATCTGCTCCCAGCTCTGCCAGCCTGTCATGCAGACTTCCCCCCGTCTCACCTTTCTGAATTGGGGTCTTTACGATACTCAACATCGGCCCGGTATCCAGTCCTGCCTCCATCTGCATGATGGTTACCCCGCTCTCCTTATCTCCCGCCAGTATCGAACGCTGTATGGGCGCTGCCCCACGCCACCTGGGCAGCAAAGAGGCGTGAATGTTGATGCAGCCTAATCTGGGTGCATCCAGTACAGCTTGAGGTAGCAGTAAACCATAGGCAACCACGACCATTAAATCCGCCTTGTGATCGGTCAACACCTGCTGCGCCTCAGCATCCTTCAGGGTTTTAGGCTGATAGATATCCAACCCGTTATCTAAAGCCAATTGTTTGACCGGGCTAAACTGCACTTTTCTGCCACGACCAGCCGGACGGTCCGGCTGGGTGTAAACAGCCACAATTCTATGCTCTGAAGTTAGTAGAGCCTCCATTGCCTTGGCTGCAAAATCGGGGGTGCCGGCAAAGATGATGTTCAACGGTTCTGCCATGGGGATGGTATCCAAAATAGTCCTTAGCGGTTGTTTTTTAACAAGTTTGGGATGCGGGTCTCAGACAGATCGCGCTTCACCTATAAAGATTGGGTCAGAGTCGGCTTCAGAGAGCCTCGCGAGCACCTGTTGAGCCAGGACCCTGCTGTCGGCCCTCTTTCTCCAGTTTCTTGCGTATACGCTGTCGTTTTAAGCTGGATAGATAGTCGACAAACAATTTACCATCCAGGTGATCCAGTTCATGCTGTACGCAGACCGCCAGCAAGCCTTCGGCCTCCTCCTCAAATGGGACGCCATCCCGATCCAAAGCCGAGAAACGGATACGATCAGCCCGACTTACCGACTCGTAAACCCCGGGAACAGAGAGACAGCCCTCTTCCATCTGCTCAACCCCATCCTTTTCAAGAATTTCTGGATTGATCAGGCAAAGCGGCTGATTCTTCTCCTCAGAGAGGTCAATCACAACCACTCGTTTTGCAACATTTACCTGGGTTGCAGCCAGACCAATACCCGGCGCCTGATACATTGTCTCAAGCATATCGTCAATCAGCCGACGTATAGAGTCGTCAACCTGCACCACAGGTTTGGCTTTGTTGCGTAGTCTGGGATCAGGAAAATGAAGTATGTCAAGAATCGCCATTGCTTTATCCAAAATCTATAGTACAAATGCAAGAAATTGCGCTAACATAATGATCATACTGGAAACTGGTGTACTGTCCCATACTGTTTCAACACTTGAATCGAGGACAATAAGGGTCACAGCAGGGGATGGCCCCAGCCCGTTCCTTCACCATATCAAAGCGTTTCCGTATCGTACCCAAGGGAATAGTCATGTCACATTTTAACAACAAAATCATCGGAGTCATTAGCGGCTTGCTGCTCTCCTTTGCATCAATCGCCGCTGATCACGTGGCGCTCAATCCATCGCATCCGGAACGATATACCGTTGTAAAGGGCGACACACTTTGGGATATCTCTTCGATGTTCCTGCGTGACCCCTGGCTCTGGCCTGAAGTCTGGTATGTCAATCCCCAGGTTGAAAACCCCCACCTGATCTACCCAGGTGACGAGTTAGTACTCACTTACCTGGATGGCAGACCTATCCTCAGAGTCGATCGTAAAGGTAAGCTCTCGCCTAAGATTCGCGCCACCCCGCTTGACCAGGCCATACCGACCATCCCTATTGATGCGATAGCGCCATTTCTGACCCGCCCCTATGTGGTCGACGAAAATGAGCTGGAGAAGGCCCCCTACATCGTTCACTTCCTTGATGACCACATTGTGGGCGGTGCAGGCGTCAGCTATTACGCCCGCTCCATCATGGAAGAGCAACCCAAACAATACGCCATCGTTAGACCTGAAAAGCCCTACAAAGATCCTGATAGCGGAGAGATCCTAGGCTATGAAGCGCTCTATATCGGCACCTCTGAACTCAAGCGTACCGGAGACCCGGCAAAGCTGCAGATCGCCTCATCGGAAATGGAGGCAATCATCGGCGACCGACTGATCAAGTCCAGAGATGAAGAGCCACTGATCGATTTCCAACCCCGCGAACCTGACTTTCCCATCGAGGGACGCATTATCTCAGTACTCAACGGCGTCTCCCAAATCGGACAGTACAATGTTGTAGTCCTGAACAAAGGCAACAATGTCGGCCTGGAACCAGGGCATGTCCTGCAGATCCTACAGGGTGGTAACGAGATTCGTGACATCATCAAAGGGCGCGGTGAAAAAATAACCCTCCCCCTGGAGAAGGCCGGTTACCTGATGGTCTTCCGCACTTTCCAGAAAGTCAGTTTTGCCCTGGTCATGAACGCCACAAAGCCACTTCATGTGCTTGACTGGGTTCGCCCTCCGGTAGATTGATGACACCACCTGCAGTCGGCACGCTGATTACGTGCCGCTGCACCATCGACATGGAAACATAAGGCATCATGGATGATTTGCCGCAGACACTCCCGACAGACCTGGAACCCTGGTTGCAGGTCAGCCATACCCCAGGTATCGGAAGCCGCTATTTTTTAAGGCTTATTGAGCACTTTCAAAGCGCAGAAGGGATTCTTGGCGCAAGCCGCAGCGGGCTGGAATCCCTCTCTATCCCACAACCAGCAATAGAACATCTGCTGAATCCTGACAGAAGCAGGATAGAAACCTCCCTCGACTGGTTAAAACAACCAGGTCATCAAGCACTGACCCTGTCTGACCCAAATTATCCCCCGCTCTTGAGGCAGATCGATGACCCACCCCCTATCCTCTATCTGATGGGCGAGCCAGGCCTTCTATTACAACCCCAGCTGGCAATCGTTGGCAGTCGCAATCCAACGGCCGCAGGACGCACCAATGCAAAGGAGTTTGCCCGCTGCCTCGCCGGGGCCGGTCTGACTGTCTGCAGTGGCCTGGCTTTGGGTATAGATGGGGAAGCCCATAAGGGCGCCATGCAATCGGGGCGTACTATTGCTGTCATGGGTACAGGGCCAGACCGAATCTATCCTGCAAGCCACCGTAAATTAGCCCATGAGATAGCCGACACAGATTTACTGATCACCGAATTCCCTCCAGGGACACCGGCCAGAGCTGAGAATTTTCCCCGGCGCAACCGCATCATCAGCGGGCTCTCCCTGGGCGTATTGGTGGTTGAGGCCACACTCCAGAGCGGCTCTTTGATTACTGCACGCCTCGCAACCGAGCAGGGACGGGAAGTATTTGCCATTCCAGGCTCTATCCATAATCCACAGTCAAAGGGCTGCCATACCCTGATACGCCAAGGAGCAAAACTGGTGGAATCGGCGCAAGACATCGGAGAAGAGCTGGGACCCTTGACTGGGCTGCTTGAACAAAGCACTGAAAACAATCAATCTTCCCCGCCTCTGGTTCGTCACGAAACTGACCCGGAGTACGCCCTTTTAGTTGAAGCTATGGGATTCGACCCTGTCTCAGTTGACGAATTAATCACCCGAACCGGTTTGACCGCAGAGACAGTTTCGTCCATGCTGCTATTGCTCGAGCTCGAAGGTCATGTATCATCGGCTCCTGGCGGCTACTACTGTCGCGTAATAACTGCATCCCGCCCAAGCGGGAGAGAGAGCACATGAACGAAAACGTGGTTGATATATTGATCTACCTCTATGAAAACTACATGGACGGTGAACACGCTCCGCCGACGGATCAACACGAACTGCGAGATGAATTGATCCAGGCCGGCTTTCCCTCAACTGAGATAAGCAAAGCGTTTGACTGGCTGGATGAGCTGGCTGAAAACGCGCAAAACCAACAGAGTGAAACAAGGCAATCCCACTCACTTCGTATCTTTACGGAGGAGGAATCGACCCGACTGGATGTCGACTCCCGTGGTCTGCTGATGTTTCTGGAACAGAATGACATCCTGACTCTTGCCGCCAGGGAACTGGTCATTGACCGAGCCCTTGCACTGGATACCGCTGTCATTTCAGAGGAAGAGTTGAAATGGATTATTCTTTTGGTTCTTATGAATCAACCAGGCCAGGAGGCTGCATTTGCTCGCATGGAAGACATGGTCTATAACGAAGCACCTGTTTTTCTGCATTAACGAAGTAGAAAGTCATCTGCTCGGTGTAGAGTCATAATTACTATAAAGTACTGGCATATTTAGCGCCGGTAAATCTGACTCATCCCCAAGATTTTAAGTGGATAACAACCTATCAGTGCTAGAAATCCACAGGATTTCTAGCTGTATTTTCTTAACGGGATTCACTAAAAAACTTGATTTCTTCAACGCGGAACGGTTCACTGTGCCGCATTTTTCAGCGCAAACTGACACTAAGGCCATATGAATCTGGTTATTGTTGAATCGCCAGCCAAGGCGAAAACCATCAAGAAATACCTCGGGGGCAGCTTCGAGGTACTGGCTTCTTATGGCCACGTTCGAGACCTGATCCCCAAGGAGGGCGCGGTAGATCCGGACAACGGTTTCGCCATGAAATATCAAATCATAGAGCGGAATGATCGCCATGTTCAGGCCATCACCAAGGCGCTGAAAAAATCAGAGGCGCTCTATCTGGCTACTGATCCGGATCGTGAAGGTGAAGCAATCTCCTGGCATCTTTCTGAGCTACTGAGAGAGCGAGGCAAACTTAAAAACAAGCCTGTGTATCGTGTTGTTTTCAACGAAATCACAAAAAAAGCTGTCAACGATGCCATTGCCAATCCGCGAGAACTCTCTCACCATCTGGTAGATGCACAGCAAGCACGACGGGCACTGGACTACCTGGTTGGCTTCAATCTCTCTCCACTACTGTGGAAAAAAGTTCGACGTGGCCTCTCCGCCGGTCGGGTACAGAGCCCGGCGTTAAGAATGATCGTAGAGCGGGAGCAGGAAATCGAAGCCTTTAAGGCTGAAGAGTTCTGGACTGTGGAAGCAGACTCCAAAAAGGAGAAACAGGCCTTTACAGCCCGCCTGACTCACTATCAAGGCGATAAACTAGAGAAGTTCAGTATCACCGATGAAGCGGCAGCAAAAGCTGCAGAACAAAAACTTCTGAGTGATGGCAGCGACGGTCTACTGGTCGTCAAAGTCGAGAAAAAACAGCGCAAACGCAATCCTGCCCCCCCATTCACGACCTCAACGCTGCAGCAGGAAGCCGCACGCAAGCTTGGCTTTACCACACAGCGCACCATGCGTACTGCCCAGCAACTCTACGAAGGCGTGGATGTTGGTCAGGGCACAGTCGGCCTGATCACCTACATGAGAACCGACTCGGTGCATCTGGCAGACGAGGCAACCACTGAAATACGCGACCTTATCAGTGAACGCTACGGCGCCGATCAGCTACCTCCCAAGGTAAGGGAGTTCAAAACTAAAGCAAAAAATGCCCAGGAGGCGCACGAAGCCATTCGTCCAACCTCTGTACACCGCATTCCTGAAGAGATTAAGAGTCATCTGAGCAAGGACCAGGCTAAACTCTACGAGTTGATCTGGAAGCGTTCTGTGGCCTGTCAGATGATACATGCCACGATCCACACCGTAGCGGCTGACATGCAATGTGGTGAGGGTAATATGTTTCGAGCCAATGGCTCGGTGATCGCAAAACCTGGATTCATTGCCGTCTACCAGGAGGGTCTGGACGATGGCGCCAAAAGTGACAGCGATGAAAAACTTCTGCCACCACTCTCTGAAGGTGAAACCCTGCCTCTGCTGGCAGTAAGACCTGAGCAGCATTTCACAGAACCACCACCACGTTACAGTGAAGCAAGCCTGGTCAAGGCGCTGGAAGAGTATGGCATCGGCCGCCCTTCGACCTACGCCTCAATCATTTCGACGCTGCAGGATCGTGAATATGTAACCCTTGAGAAAAAGCGCTTCCAGCCCACAGACGTTGGCCGGGTAGTGAATAAGTTCCTCACTGAGTACTTTACCCGATATGTAGACTACAGTTTCACCGCCAATCTTGAAGATGAACTGGATGCTGTCTCCAGGGGTGAGGAGGAGTGGGTACCCCTGTTATCAAAGTTCTGGGGCCCCTTCAAAGAGCGCATTGATCACACTCAGGAGAACGTCAAACGTAGTGATGTCACCCATGAGGCGATGGATGAAGCCTGCCCGAAATGCGGCGAGCAACTCTCAATTCGTCTTGGACGACACGGCCGTTTTATCGGCTGTAACAACTACCCGACATGCGACTACACCCGTGATCTCAATGCGGACAGCAGCGAAAAAGCAGAGCCGGAAATCGTCGAAGATCGCAAATGCCCGGAGTGCCAGTCAGACCTGGTGATCAAGCGAGGCCGATACGGTAAATTCATCGGCTGCTCCAGCTATCCCAAATGCCGTTACATCGAGCCACTGGAAAAGCCTGAAGACACCAGCGTGAGCTGCCCGAAATGTAACAAAGGCACTCTGCTGAAGCGTAAGTCGAGACGCGGCAAGATCTTCTACTCCTGCTCTACCTATCCGGATTGTGATTATGCGATATGGAATGAGCCGGTTTCCGAGCCTTGTCCGAGTTGTGGCTGGCCCATACTGACCATCAAAACCACCAAGCGCAAAGGTAGTGAAAAGGTCTGCCCTCAAAAGGAGTGCTCTTTCAGCGAGCCGTACGAAGAGTAATTCACGACTTATGCTGATACCGATTGTGCTTATGCGCAATAATCTCTACCGCCTGATGCATATGCTCAAAGGTGTGACTACCCCCTTCAAAGCAGATAATTTCTGCTGACTCACCATAGAGCTCCTGCGCAATACGATAATCAATCAGCTCGTCTCCCTTATCCAGTAATAGCGTCACTGGCAAGTTGAGTTGATTCGGGATTGTGGCAAATTCCCTGGTTGCCGCCACCATTCTCGAAGAGAGGAAATAGCCCTCTTTCAGAGCTTCATTGAATTGCCAGCCAACCACCTGTTTCAGTAAACGCCAGGGTTGTAAGGCGGGATTGATCATCAGCAGATGATGAAAACCAAGACGGCCAGCCAACCAGGCCCCATAGAACCCTCCCATGGAGCTCCCTACCATGATCAGCGGCTCCGAACTCAACGCTTTGCCATCAAGTAGACCGGTTAATTCCCGCGTCAGTTTTGTCACTGCCAGATCGGCTGAATGGGCAGGATAGGTAGGACTGATAACCTCAATATCTGGTAGTGCCTGCCTGATAAAGGCCGCTTTTCCGGAACTCCCGGCACTGTTCAAACCGTGAAGATAGACAATCATTCATATGCTCCAGGCAGATTGCATGCTGCTTAATCCTATACAAAATAATCCACCGACTGTTACCGAATCCATCCCTTTTGTTAATCAGTAAGCCCCTCTCCCTTGACGGGAGAGGGGTTGGGGAGAGGGTGAGCATCAAGCAATTGATGAAACTGAAACGTAAAAAGCGATAACTCTTCAATCCTTGTCATACCGATAATTGATACAGATGATGATATTGAATCCTTCCCCCTCTCCCCCAGCCCCTCTCCCGCAAGGGGAGAGGGGAGTAAAAGATGTCCTGGTTGCACTGTTTCTCTACCCTCGTATTTGCCAAGCTGATGATTTGTGCTATTCACTCCCCCTTCCTCTGCGGCCAAATATCTCTACAGCCGCCAATCCTCAATTAAGATGAGAAACCAAACCAGGGCCAGTAAACAATAACAAAGCGGCACTTCCACTGATGGGAATCTCTCTATTCCATCTCACCCACTTGCTTGACCTTTTACAACCACCCCTGTACTTTCCCTGCCAGCTAATGGTGCCAGCCCTTATGGGCGGCTCAATCCCCGGCGGTTAAGATCGCCAGGGAGGAAACGGGAAACAGGTTAAAGACCTGTGCTGCCCCCGCAACGGTAAGTAGAGAGAGACATCGCAACAGCCACTGTGCAGAGCATGGGAAGGCGCGGCGTCCGGTGAGACCACCACTCTGCAAGCCCGGATACCGGCCTTGGCAAATCGCGGTGTTGCGGAGGGCGACCAAGCTGAGCATCTCCGTAAATTTGCTCTGACTCTATACCTCTCTCCAGACACCACACCTCAAAGCATTAAGTCGACGCGGGTGTGCGTCTACTGGAGAAATAATGAAGCAGCAGTCAAACCTATTGTGGACGTCACTATTACTGACCACCGTCTACACACAAATCAGCTCGGCAGATACAGCACTCTCACCACTCATGGTCAGTGCATCCCGTAGCGAACAATCGGGACTTCAAATACCCACCAGCATACGGGTCATAACCCGCTCGGAGATCGAACAGAGCCTGGCGCGGAATCTATTACAACTACTCAACGGCCAGAGCGGTATACAAATTAGTAGTTTGTACGGCGACGGCAGTCAGGCAACTGTGGATATGCGTGGTTTTGGGCCAACAGCTGGCGCCAACACCCTGATTCTGGTCGATGGGCGTCGATTAAACAACTCCAGTGATCGGGCCGACCCGGAACTCAGCACAATCGACCTGAAACGTGTTGAGCGCATTGAAATTGTACAAGGCAGTGCCGGTACACTGTTTGGCAACCAGGCGGTTGGTGGCATGATCAACATCATCACCCAGGAACCAGAAGCTTTCTCTGGAACCGTCTCTGTTGGCGGCGGCAGCTATCACAGCAGCAAGCTCTATGCAGCGCTCAGTGACCGTTTCGACAATGGCCTCTCCTATAAATTCTCAGCCAAGCAGAGCAAGAGCGACAACTACCGGGATCAAAACGAAACTGAACATAAGGATCTCAATCTGCGGGCAGACTATCGTCATCGACTTGGCCGTCTCTTCTTCGAGCAGCAGTGGATCGATGATGAACAGGAAAATCCAGGATCACTGTTTGATGACGAGCTAAACGAAGACCGTCGACAATCAGCTGCCCCCTATAACGGAGACTACACCAACACAGAATCCAAAATCAGCCGACTTGGTATGCAGCAGGATTTAAGTCGCCAGTGGTCATTTGAAGGTGAGCTGACCTATCGAAAAAACGAACGGGATTTCAAAAATAGTTTTCGCACATTTCCTGGAGCACTTGCCACACAGGAGAGAGAGGTTAAAAGCTTCAATCCACGCCTGATTGGTATCCTGCCCCTACCAGCGGGAGAGGCGACGCTTACTACCGGTGCCGATTTGGAACGTACCGACTACGCCTTGCACACCAGTTTTGGGCCACAGCTACTCGACCAGTCGATCGATGCCCTCTATATACAGCTGGTCGCCCCCATAACAGAGATAACCACAGCAACACTCGGTTACCGACACGCCTCTATCGATAACCAGATCGATACCAACACCAGATCTGATCAGCTTGATGACAGAGTCGGAGCAGGCTCAATAGGTGTCTCCTTAAAACCATATGATCAACTGCGCCTGTTCCTGCGTGCCGATGAAAACTACCGTTTCGCGACAGTTGATGAACATACCAATGTGGTATTCGGCCAGCCTGTGGGTATCGACAATCAGACCGGTATCTCTTACGAGTCAGGGGTTGAGTGGCAACAAAAAAATATCATGACCCGGTTTCTCCTTTACCGTTTGGAAATCGAACAGGAGATCAGCTATGACGCTTCTGGCTATGTCAATACCAACCTGGATGAGACACGCCGAGTGGGAGCAACCCTCGAGGGGCGCTGGCAGACGACGCCAACACTCAGTTTCAACGGCAGCCTGAGCTATACCGACCCTAAGATCACTGATGGCCCATTCAAAGACAACCTGATCCCTATGGTCGCAAGACGTACCGCAAAAGCGGGGAGTAACTGGCAACTGGCCTCCCAATGGGATGTTTTCGCTGAAGCGCTCTTCAGCAGCAAGCGGGTGGTCAGTGGTGATTTCAACAATAACCTGAAAAAGCTGCCTGGCTATGGCGTGCTCAATAGCGGCGCTAACTTTCGCAGTGGATCCTGGCATGCTAGTTTGCGTGTGGATAACCTGCTGGACAAACAGTATGCCAACGCCGCTGCATCGGGTTACGATACCTCATTCAACCAACGGGTCGGCTATTTCCCAGCTCCGGAGCGCAACTATTGGCTGACCGTGAACTACTTGATCGATTAGTTATGGGGTTTACCGAGCAGAGCATAACTATCCCGACACTCAGCCCTAGCCTCTTTGCTCACGGCAAGGCATCAAAGCGCTGCTGCAGCACGCCTGCTGCAGGTTTTAATAGTGCAGTCCGAAAACAATCACGCGATGGCCTATCATCAAATTTCAAAAGGTTTGGGGCTGCTTTTGGTCTGACTGGTAAGTGCCTCTCGTTTCTGTTTTTGGGGTTGGTCAGCATCCTGGTTGATGCTGCACCACCCAAACGGGTAGTCTCTCTAAACCTCTGTAGCGATCAACTGCTGCTGATGCTGGCTGATGCTGAACAAGTCGCTTCAGTGAGCCACCTCGCCAGGGAAGAGACAAGCTCCTTCGTCGCCAGTCAGGCTCTGGAATATCCTGCCAATCATGCACAGCTGGAAGAGATCATCGCTCTACAGCCCGACCTGGTGTTGACTGCCCCCTACACCAACCCAAGACTGATCACAGCCCTGCAACATCTTGGATTCGAGCTCTATCCATTGACGCTCGGTAATCATCTGCATGAGATCACCTCTGAAATCGAACGCCTGGCCAAACGCCTTGGGCAACACCCCAGAGGCAGAGCATTGGTAGATGAGATGCTCAAACGCATAGCAAGTGAAGACGAACACTCCGAACTTAACCGGCCCAGCGCCCTCTTCTATCAGCCAAGAGGTTATACCAGCGGCGCCAATACACTTCAGAATGAAGCGCTGGAGCTCGCTGGCTGGCGAAATACAGCTGCTGAAAATGGCCTGCAGGGATATGCCCAGATCTCCCTGGAAAAGGTTATTCTCTCTCAACCAGATATTCTCATCACATCAGCCTATGGAAAATCGAGCAACTCATTGGCCGAACAAATTCTTAACCATCCAGCGCTATTTCGACTTATGAAGGATCAACCCAGACTGGAGATCCCGTACAAGTACTGGATCTGCCCCGGCCCCATGCTGGCAGAAGCTGTCAGCCTGTTACGCGAAGCAAAAAAGAGGTCTGCTGAATAATCATGATCTCCCAAAAGCAACTCAACCTCTCCCTCGCTCTTTTAGTTGCCGGAGCTATGCTGGTCTCACTCCTCACGGGCAGCCAAACCATTCCACTCTATCAGGCCATAGAGGAGAGCTTCACAGGGTTAAACGGTGTCTACGGCATTATCCTCACAGAACTACGCATCCCCAGAACCCTGGTCGCGATACTTGCCGGCGCATCCCTCGGACTCAGTGGCGCGGTGATGCAGTCACTCTTGCGCAACCCCCTTGCCAGCCCAGGGCTGGTTGGCAGTGCCAGCGGCGCTGCATTGGGCGCTGTCGCCACCCTATACTTTGGCTTGGCAAGCCTATCCAGTCTCGCCCTGCCAATGGGCGGTATCGCAGGCGCACTACTCGCCACATTAACCGCCTATCTACTGGCTGGCAGGGATGCCAGTCCATTAACCCTGATACTTGCCGGTGTCGCAGTGAATGCCTTTGCACTGGCACTGGTCTCACTGTTACTTAACCTGGCCCCAAGCCCATACGCTGTTCAGGAGATCGCATTGTGGATGCTCGGCTCTCTGGCCAATATCAGTCGGAATGAGTTGTTGATTCTGCTGCCAGGCACACTGGCTGGATGGCTGCTGATGTGGCGTCAGGGTCACCACCTCGATCTGCTTACCCTGGGTGAAGAGACCGCAACCTCAATGGGTGTGCAACTTATCAAGCTGAGATGGCGACTCTTTCTGGCCATCGCTCTGGCGGTAGGTTCAGCCATATCTGTTACCGGCTCCATTGGATTTATTGGGCTTGTGATACCCCACTTAATTCGTCCGCTCGTAGGCTATCAACCCAGCAAACTGCTCATACCCAGTGCCCTGGGCGGAGCCCTGTTACTGTTGATGGCAGATATTGGTGTCAGATTGATACCTTTGACAACAGAGATAAAAGTCGGAGTCATCACATCCTTGCTCGGTGCACCCTTTTTCCTATGGCTGATATTGAATCAGAGAAGGAGAGAGGCATGAGTCATCTGATAGGCAAGGGACTCTGCTTCAAAAAGAGCGGACAAACCATTCTTAAGCAGATCGACGTCCATATAGATCAGGGTGAAATACTTGGCCTCATCGGCCCCAATGGTGCGGGTAAAAGCACCCTTCTAAGGCTACTTGCCGGTGTAGCAGAACCAGATCAGGGACACCTGACCTTAGCAGGCAAGCCAGTCCTCGCCTTTACACCGAAACAACGCGCACAACGCATCGCCTATCTACCCCAGCTGAGCGAGATCGCATGGCCTATGAGTGTGGAACGGCTTGTTGCACTGGGTCGCCTGCCCCATCTCGAGCACTGGCAACAACCAACCACAGAGGATATGGTGCTGATCGAAAATGTAATGCGCCAAACTGATCTGATACCGTTTCGCCATCGTGCCTACAACACCCTCTCCGGAGGGGAACAAGCAAGAGTACAACTGGCTAGAGCACTGGTTACTGAAGCAGACATCCTGCTGGCAGATGAGCCTGTATCTGCACTTGATCCTGCTCACCAACTTGATGTCATGACCTTACTCTCTGCCTACTGCAAAACAGGTCACGCTGTTATTATTGTCTTACATGACCTGGCACTTGCGGCTCACTTCTGCACAAGATTACAGCTGCTTCATCAGGGCGCCACTCTAGCAGAAGGCAGCGTTGAGACAGTCCTCTCCGAGCAACATCTGGAAACGGCCTATGCCATTGCAATCAACTCACCTGACAAGCAGATACAACACCCCTTTTCTTTGCCTTGGCGACGCATAGAGAGAGATCAATTAACTTAAAATAATCCAGGACCTGCTTCAGCTTATTTCGCACGCATTTAGAATATCAACTTCCACCTGAAGCTCGCATAATGAGCACGTAGCCTGGATGAAGTGCAACGGAATCCGGGAAGATTAACGCACTGCTCACCAGGATTACGTTGCACTTCATCCAGACTACCTTGCTACTGTATGATGTTTTTCTGATCAGCATGTCCATAACAGCTACCCATTTATAACCTGCACATCAGTCACCACACAATTCATAACAAAGAGACATCACTCCACGATCACCACAAGGAGCATCCCAGGCGTAGTTAGATCAATTATGAGTGTGACATCCTGATTAGTGCTATTATCGAGTTGGTGATTCAGCACCTCTATAATGTATTATATCTTTTCCACAGAAACACATGGATAGTGTGAAAGCTGTTTATAGATACCGTTTTTAATGGATGCAATTACAAGGAAGTAAATCTCATGAGAAAAGATCTATCTTTTTTATTACCCATTCTTCTACTTGCCTGTTTCACCATCTCAACCCAGATCCATGGTCGGAACTGCATAAAGGGCAAACCCTGCGGTAATGGATGCATAGCAAAAAGCAAATCCTGCCGTATCGACGGAGTAACAACAACTACACCGACAACTGATCATTCATCTTCAGTTATTCGCAGATCTTATATAAAGTTACCCAAGGTTTATCTGGTTACAGCTAAATCAGTCTATGCGGTTACTGCACCACAATCTAAAACAGTCACCGCTCACTACAGAAAGGGCCAGAAGGTATTTGTTTATAAAACCGAAAATGGCTGGGCACGTATCTCTAACATGCAACCCGAAGAGTGGTTGGAATTAAAAAACTTACGCTCTAAGTAGGTAGTGTTTCCTAACCAGATGCTACTATCAGCCACTAAAAGTGAATATACCAGTGAGCAAAGTTAACGTAACAACACTCTAAAATTATTTACTTAATACCTGCCATGACATCCAACAATCGACAAAATACGGACTAATGTCATGAACAATCACTACTATTTCCTCAACGCAGATCCAGAACACTATAGGGCGATTCTCTCGCTATTTCAGTCAGCTGATGAACTTTTTTTAATCTATCCATCAGCAACATGGCCCTTTGACTTGACACAATTAGAAAAGCTGGCTCAACAACGCACAGACCTGACCGTTGTAGTGGATGATGATCAGGTAATCGGTTTTGCCAACCTCTATCGAAACCTCTCCGCAGATAAGATCTTCGTCGGCAATGTAGTCATTTCCCAGAGTTATCGTGGTAAAGGTGTTGGCAGGCAACTGGTCTGCCATATGTGCGACCTGGTCTTTGATAATTATGCCAGCGAGGTGCATATCACTGTCTTCAACCCAAACACTCCGGCACTGGTTCTCTACCGATCACTTGGTTTCAAACCCTATGATATGGAGGTGCGTCATACACCAAATGGTCAACCCATTATGGCGATACATATGCAACTCAATCGAAGAAGCTGGCGCTAAATTTTACCCATTTCCATTTCGCATATTTCTCTCTAGACAGAAATTTCTGAATCTCCTATACTTAGTTTCATGGAACTCTCACCCGTCACACAACAATTTGTACTTCACTGGGGCGAAATGGGCACCCGCTGGGGTGTTAACCGTACGGTCGCGCAGATCCACGCACTACTCTACATGTCTGAGAATGCACTCACTGCTGATGAGATTACCGAGACACTCGGCGTCGCCCGCTCTAATGTCAGTAACAGCATTAAAGAGTTAATCTCCTGGCGGCTGGTAAAAGTTGCCCATGTGATGGGTGATCGACGGGATCACTTCGAAACATCGAAAGATGTTTGGGAGTTATTCAAACTTATCGTTGCCGGACGAAAACAGAGAGAGATTGATCCTACCCTACAGATATTTGAAGAGTTATTAGCCAGCCCCGATTTTAAAAAAGAGTCACGTGAAACCCGTCAAAGGATTGAAGAGACACAGCAGTTCATTGAAATCCTCACCCAGTGGTCTGATGAGATGCTGCGCCTGGAACCTGAGACTTTGATGAAAGTCCTTAAGCTTGGCGCAAAGATCAGCAACCTGATAAGACGCGAGGCAAAAGGCTAGTATTTTTTTCCTATTTTATTTCATTAATTACAGAAATAACTGCAAATACGGAGATATAAAATGGACAGCAAAATATACCCTCTTGAGTTTCTATACGATGGAAATTGCCCCATATGCAGTGCCGATGTAGCAAGACTTCACAAGGCCGATCACCATCACAGACTTATTTTCATTGATATCACTGAGGCAAATTTCGATCCACAAGAATATGGCCGCAGCCTGGAAAGCCTGCTGGCTAGAATACATGCTCGACGAGCGGATGGTTTAATAGTTGAAGGACCTGAGGTTTTCAGGCTCTCAATGGCTGCTGTGGGCCTGGGCTGGCTGGTTGCACCAAGCAGGTGGCCTCTCTTGAACTACGCAACTGAAATCACCTATAACTGGTTTGCTCGCAACAGAACAACCCTTGCACGCCATTTTAGTAAATTCTCCAAGACACCAACAAAATGCGATTTGAGATGTAATCCGGACAGAGAGCAGTATTAAAATGAGCGATAAAAGCGCACCTGAGTCGGCCATGAATCAACACCATCTCTCGTCACTGACTCAGATGAGTTCCCTTAAAACTCTGACAATAAAGCCCGGTATAGATTAACTCTTCTGTCTATTATTATTTGCTGTGAGAAACTATTTAGGCTGGCAATTGCAGGTTCAATTGAAAGAACCATAGAGCAAGACATGGATGACCAAATCGTATATCCCTGACTCCTACGACGAGTTCAGGCTCTTCGATGAAATTCCGATATTCAACGACCTTTTCAAACCTGCACTGAGATCCGATGGATTATCCTATCGAGACTATTTTCACGCGATTACACCGAAGAAAGGGGTACGCTTTTGGTTCACATTCAGCACGATTGGGAGGGCGTCTAGTTGAATATTGCCTATCCCTGTATATCTCTAGCCTGGGGTAGTTAGAACTTATTTCTGCAAGCTGGCAGCAGATAAGGTATAAGGCTGCTATGAAAATACCTAAACGAATCCTTCCACTGGTTGATGACGGCCTGGTCGATAAAGTGATCCGCCCATTGATGAGCGGAAAAGAGGCTGACGTCTATGTGGTGCGCTGTGGTGACGAAATCCGCTGCGCCAAGGTCTATAAGGAAGCAGAAAAACGCAGCTTCAAACAGGCCGTGCTCTATCAGGAGGGCCGTAAGGTGCGCACCAGCCGCCGCGCCCGAGCGATGGAGAAGCACTCCAAATTCGGCCGCAATGAGCAGGAGCGGGCCTGGCAGAACACCGAAGTAAATGCACTCTACCGCCTATCCGAGGCCGGCGTGCGGGTTCCTCAGCCCTATGGCTGCATTGACGGCGTCCTACTCATGGAGTTGATCACCGATGGCGATGACCAGGTAGCGCCACGCCTGAATGATGTATCGATGTCTGCCGAACAGGCACTCGAAGATCACGCCGTTATGATGCGATACGTCACGCGCATGCTCGCTGCCGGTTTGGTACATGGCGATCTGTCAGAATTCAATGTACTTGTGGATGACCAAGGCCCGGTTATTATCGACCTGCCCCAGGTGGTTGATGCGGCGGCCAATAATAATGCTGCGCGTTTCCTTAAACGTGATGTAAACAAAATAACCGAATACTACGGCTTATATGCCCCGGAATTGCTCAATACATGTTACGGAGGTGAAATCTGGGCGCTCTATGAAGCCGGAGATTTACACCCAGAGGTCGAACTTAGCGGCCAGTTCAAAGAGAGTACACAGGCCGCCGACGTGAATACAGTGTTACAGGAGATCGAGGCGGCTTTTGTAGAAGAGCAGCAGCGACAAGAACGTATGCGAGAAGCGTAACCACTAAGCTCTATAACCTCACTAGACTTCCGGCGCTGATCAGCTCATACGTTACTGGCGCTGGATGATTATCAATAGCCAATTGTGATCAAGGTTATCGAGGGGATGACTGTAGTCTGACTACTGTGTGGTGGCTTTTGGGTTTGTTGATTGTGTGTCACGGGATGGGGGTCGCCTTTGCCTAGCGGGGGTAAGGTGCGGCAGGGCCGCACCCTACGTCTTAAATGCTTGTCTTGATGAACTCGACTCGGTTGCGCATTGCTGCGTAGTAGACTACGGGGATTACTACCAGGGTCAGTACGGTGGAGACGAAGAGGCCGAAGATCAGCGAGACTGCGAGACCACTGAAGATCGGATCATCTAGAATGAAGAACCCGCCCGCCATCGCCGCTACGGCAGTCAGAGCAATGGGCTTGGCGCGCACTGCGGCGGAGTTGATGACCGCCTTCTCAAGTTCCATGCCTTCGCGGACCTGTTGGTTGACGAAATCCACCAACAAGATGGAGTTGCGTACGATGATCCCCGCCAGGGCGATCATGCCGATCATGGAGGTGGCAGTGAACTGGGCACCCAACAGGGCGTGACCGGGCATGATGCCGATCACGGTCAGCGGTATGGGGGCCATGATCACCAAGGGCACCAGATAGGAACGGAACTGCGCCACAACCAACAGGTAGATCATCAGCAACCCAACCGAGTAGGCAATACCCATATCACGGAAAGTCTCATAGGTGATCTGCCACTCACCATCCCATTTCAAACTATAGGCATAGGGGTTCTCCGGCTGTTGCAGGAACCACTGCTCAAGCCCACCCTCTTCGAGCTGTCCTGAGATGTCGAACATGCCGTATAGCGGACTGTCGGTCTCCCCTGCCATGTCACCGGTAACATAAACCACGGGTAACAGATCTTTATGCTGGATGGAGAATTCCCGCACTCTGGGTATGACCTGCACAATCTCGGCAAGTGGCACTAAGGTACCGCTTTGAGAACGCACCTTCAGTGACAACACCTGATCAAGATCGGCCTTGTCTGCTTCAGAGTATTCGATGCGAATTGGTACCGCATACTTGAGCTTCTCTCCATGAAGATAGCTGGCATCTTCACCAGCCAATACCGTTGACAAAGCCTCCGCGATTATACTCTGCGCAACCCCAAGTCTGGCCGCCTTGGCCCGGTCGACCTGGATGACAAACTTGGCTGAGGGGTACTCCACACTATCATCCACATCGATGATATCAGGGGTATTTTTGAATACCTGGCGTATCTCCCAAGCAGCTTCGGTTTGCCCTTCATAGTCAAGACCATAAACTTCTGCCACCAAGGGGGACATCACTGGCGGGCCGGGAGGCACCTCTACTACTTTGACATTACCTTTGTACTCTTTGGCTATCTTTTGCAATGGTGCACGTACAGCCAGAGCGATCTCGTGACTCTTGCGATCTCTAAGGTGCTTGTCTACCAGATTGACCTGAATGTCTCCAAGGTTAGCCCCTTCCCGTAAATAGTACTGGCGTACCAATCCATTGAAGCCGATTGGCGATGCTGATCCCGAGTAGACCTGGTAGTCGGTCACCTCAGGCACTTTTCCGAGATAGTCTCCCAACTCATCCAGCACCCTTGTGGTCTGCTCCAGACTTGTCCCTTCCGGCATATCGACTAATACCTGAAACTCTGACTTGTTATCAAAAGGCAGCATCTTCAGTACCACTGCCTTTGTACCCACCAGAGAGAGTGAAGCCGCAATCAATATCAGGATAGAACCCAACAGCACCCAGCGCATCCGGTTACCCCGGCTACCCAACAAAAAGGGTGACATCACTTTTGTGAAAAATCTGTTCAGACCGGTTGGCCCCTCTTGGCTGGCATGAGCGGCTATATGTTCCACCTGATTGGCCAGAACCCGATTGGTAAGCCAGGGGGTAAAGACAAACGCAACCACCAGCGAGATCAACATGCCGGTACTGGCGTTGATCGGAATAGGACTCATATAGGGCCCCATTAAACCGGTTACAAAGGCCATCGGCAGCAGTGCTGCAATGACGGTGAAGGTTGCAAGAATCGTAGGCCCTCCGACCTCGTCCACGGCTTTGGGTATGGCTTGCAGCAGATTCTTTGCACCCAACTGCAGATGGCGGTGTATGTTCTCTACCACCACAATCGCATCATCCACCAAAATACCGATGGAAAAGATCAGCGCAAACAGGGATACCCGATTCAGGGTAAATCCCCAGGCCCAGGAGGCAAACAACGTTATTGCCAGAGTAACCACCACTGCGGCACCCACAATAAAGGCCTCACGCCAGCCAATGGTCAACATAACCAGAACCACCACAGACAGGGTGGCGAAGGCCAGCTTGGTGATCAGTTTGTTTGCTTTTGCTTCTGCTGTTTCACCATAGTTTCGAGTGATGGTGGCGTGAACACCTTCCGGTATAAAGACCCCTTTCAGTTGCTCGAACCGCTGAATCACCGACTTGGAGATATCCACTGCGTTGGTGCCCGGCTTTTTCGCTATCGCAACGGTCACTGCGGGAAATTTTCCAGCTGCAGGAAGTGACTTGACCTCACCTTCTGGGCCCACCCCCATCCAGACATACTGGTTAGGTACATCGGGCTTGTGGGTTACCTTGGCCACATCGCTCAGATAGACCGCTTTTCCATCGTGAACACCGACCACCAGACCGCCAATCTCGTCAGCAGAGGTTAAGAAGGTGCCCGCCTGAACCAGCATTTCGCGATTCTCAGCGGTCACGGTGATATTGTCTCTGATGTGGTTCCCGGCCTGTAGCGCAGTGCGCAGATCACTCAGATCGATACCATGTCCTGCCAGTGCTTGAGGATCAAGCAAAACGTGTACTACTCTGTCCGGCGTACCAATGGTGTAGATATCGCGGGTTCCAGGCACTCGTTTAAGTTCAGACTCTATGGCGTGAGCCACCTGCCCTAACTCATAGGCGCCTACGTCCGGGTTCTCCGACCAGAGGGTTGCGGTGACAATCGGTACATCATCGATACCCTTGGGCTTGATGATCGGCTGCCCGACCCCCAACCCCTGGGGCAGCCAGTCCTGGTTCGCATAGACTTTGCTGAACAGGCGCACGATCGCATCTTCCCGATCCTCTCCAACCAGGAACTGTACGGTAAGCACCGCTAAACCAGGCCGGGAGGTCGAGTAAACATGCTTGATACCATCGATCTCAGACAACACCTGCTCAGCTGGAGAGGCGACCAGGTTTTCAATCTCGGTTGCAGTTGCGCCTGGGAAGGGTATGAAGATATTGGCAAAGGTGACATTGATCTGTGGCTCTTCCTCCCTGGGGGTTACCAATACGGCAAACACACCAAGCAAGAGACCGACCAAAGCCAGCAGGGGGGTGATTTCAGTGACCAGAAACTGTTTTGCCACTGCACCTGAGATACCCAGCCTACTCATTGTTTCACTCCGCCTGTTGTTGTTTCAGGGTGGTGGCAGCGGCCACCGGATCCAGAATCACTTGCTCTCCAGCTGAGAGACCGGCAATCACCGTCATTGTATCTTCCGCACTTGGGTGACCCGTGCGTATATGGCGGAAACGCACCTGATCATTCTCATCCAGAACATAGACAGCGGTCACTTCAGAGCGATAGACAACCGCTTTTATTGGCACTACAAGCTCCCGCTTGATCCCGGTTAAGAAGGCGGTTTTAACAAACATTCCAGGAAACAGATCCTCAACCCCTTCCGGCAGATCGACCCGTACCTGAAAAGTGCCGCTACGCTGATCGGCGAACGGAAAAATAGTCAGCTTCTTACCTTCAATAGATTTTCCAGTTGAGAGTAATACCCGCGCTTTACCCTGCTTACGGATAATCGGAACCAGGCTTTGGGGCAGATCCACTGTCACTCTGAGCTGATCCAGGGAGGTGCCACTCATCAGCTTCTGACCGGGGGATGCGATCTCCCCAACTTCAACATGTCGATGGGTTACGATGCCGCTGTAAGGCGCCCTGACCAGAGCATATTCAAACTGCTCCTTGGCTTGAGCCAAACGAGCATCAGCTGCCTCTTTTCGCGCTCGGGATGATTTCAGTGCTGCGGTGGCCTTGTCCAGTTGGGATTGGGAGGTCAGCTTGCGGCTGAAGAGATCTTTAGAGCGTTTGAAATCGTCTTTAGCCTCTTGCAGACGGGCTGCCGCTTCTTTCAGGTCAGCGCGGGCCTGATTCAAACCTGCCCGCTGTTCGGTGTCTTTCAGCTTCACCACCACCTGACCCTTTTCGACAAAATCATCCACATCGAAGAGGATCTCCTGCACCTGACCCTGGGTTTGAGAGGAGAGTGTTGTCTGGTTTATCGCTTCAACCACACCATCGAGCCAGAACTCTCTGGCGGTCTCCCGCTTGATAATTTCAGCAGTCTCAAATGCTGCTGTGTCAGACATTGATACGCCGGGCAGTAACACCAAGCCGAGGAATAAAGTAACCAGCGAACGCCTCATGGAAGGACTCCGATAAGTATATTAGATTTCTCTTATATTACTGTCTCAGCGAGATATTTCAACCACATAGCGAGAATTAAAATGGAACTTGATGCCTCTAAGACGCTTTGAAGAGCCAATTTCAATGCCAAAACCGGCCAGATTCAAGGATCATTCACACCTTGCCAAAAAGCGCTATCCTCAAGACTACCAAGGGGTAAATGAGTTCATTCGCTCCATCGGCCGCCCCATCTGATTGATATCACGACTCATGACTCCGGTATTCACTGTCATTGTGCGCATTGCCTGATTCATATCGGCAACATTGGTGGTCATCTGACCAACATTCTTGCTCATACTACCCACATCCACAGTCAATGCCCCAATATTGCCATCCATAGTGGCAATGTGCTGTTCCATGCTATCGACCCGCTGTACCAACACAGTAATCTGCTCTGTCATGATCGAGATATTTTGAGAGAGCTGCGCCATGTGAGATGACATGGCTTGCAGATTATCCTCCATGCGGGGATCCACCTGCTCGGTCAATTTGTGCATATCGGTGGTGACGTTGTAGATGAGATAAAAACCCGACAGCCCAAGGACACCGACAACCACCAGCATGGGATAGATCATCCGCTCCCAGCGTGACATGCTCTTGTCAAAGGATTTAAAAAAATTAGTCAGCGTTATTTCAAGCTTGACCATAGCCTTCTGTTCAGGCGACAGATTCTTATATTCAGGAGAGAAGGTGCGGGGATCTTTTTCGAACATATAATTCTTCTATTATCCTACCTGGGCCAACTGTTTGTATTATTAGAGTTTTACCTAAACCCAGAGTTGCACTGGTTAGGTTGTATTTCTAACATTATAGGCGCTGCATGGACTATTGACTCTCTCTGTGAGCCCCACAATGTTTTTTAGATACAAAACAAGACCATGGCAATAAGATCACTAGTGACGGAGGTACCACTCCAGCTGTCAGCAGAGTGCAGCCGAATTCAACCTCATGAATAGGCCAGCCCAGTTAGATTGGAAGCAGTGGCAAGCGAAGCTTAAAAGTCGTCCCCTCACCTGGAGTCGTACTCACATCAATCCTTCCGCCATGCTCCTCCACAATGACTTGATATACAAACGTCAATCCCTGACCTATACCTTTACCCACCTCCCTCGTGGTGAAAAATGGATCGAAGATCTTCGACTTTATCTCCTCTGGAATACCTGTCCCCGTATCACTGATCTCGATAACGACCCAATCCCCGTCCAAGCATGATCTGATCGAGATTTTACCTTTTTCTGTCAGCCTCTCTTGTGCCGCATAGTCTGAATTTGCAGAGGCGGCATTAACAACAATATTCAGAAGCGACTGATTCAAATCACTTTGTACACAACATATCATCGGTAGATCAGGGTCAAGATCCATCTCTACTTCAGAATGATATTTCCACTCATTAACCGTCAGATTCACACTGCTGATGATTGCGGTATTGATATCGGTTTCGACCTTTTCCTGGGTACCCGACCGAGCAAACACCTTCATCGCAGAGACAATGGTAGAGACTCTCTCCACCCCTTCAAGTGACTGCGTTACCGCTCTTGGGACCTCTTCGAAAAGATAGTCAAAATCTGCCTCTTCTACCCGTCTACTCACCTCAGATATGAGAGGCTCACTCAACTCACCCTTCTGCGCAGCAACAAGCAGTTTTTCCAGTGACTTTATAGCACTTTGCATATCAATAAAGGCATCACTGAAAAATCGAGTGTTCTGCCCGACATACTGAATGGGGGTGTTGATCTCATGTGCAATCCCTGAAGAGAGCTGGCCGACAGCCGCCATCTTTTCTGATTGAACCAACTGCAGACGAGTCTGATTAAGGTCATCTATCAACTGCTGCTGGTTCTGATTCACCTCTTCCAGCCGCCGTGACCAGCCTAGTCTCTCAGTGATGTCATTGAACAGAATGGTATAACCATTGAACTTATGACTGACATCCAACATCCGCTCAATCTGGACGTCATAGCTCTTTTCTCCCTCGGGCGTCTGATAGATCTTCTCTATATCCAGGCGGTTGAGGCCGTCGGCTATCATCTGCGCCAACTCCTGCTGCAGAGCCGGTGGCGCCAAATCGTGTCGCTGCTCAGAGTAGTAGCGGCTGCCTGGTGTTGTAGTGCCAAGCAACAAGCGTCCTGCAGCATCGTTGTAGTTATCAACAATGCCACGCTCATCGCACAATATCACTGGCGACGAGAGGCTCTCGAATAGAGTCAGGTACTTGTTTTTTTCATTTGTCAGATGGAGATTGCTGTCACTCAGCACCTTGATCTGTGCCTCCCCATCAGAACTCACCCACTCGCCACAGTAAGCAAGCTCGGTTCGGTCGTAAAAGCGTCTCACAAACAGCTTGACCACCTCAGGATGTTTAAAGCCCGAGGATTCATCCAAGAGGTCTAAATAGGCTTGGCGATAGTATTTCATCAAGCCTAAAAACATGGTCAGATTGACGCCCCTTGCACGATGACGCCGGGCTTCCATAGCACCAAACTGAGCGCCGGGGTCTGAAGAAAAGTCCTCATCCGGTCCCAGATCTGGAATCAAATCAGAAAGCACCAGGGCCTTGATGATGGATTGACTCAATCCATCAATCGAGAGCCGCCAGGCCTCTTTCAGAGTTGATGTATAGCGGGTGTACTTCTGCTGTTCAGCGTAATTGAGTATTAACTCAATCAATCTGTCTTCGCTGGAAGACAGCAGCTTCTCTAGTAGTGCCTTGTCATGCCTCTCGACTTGCATCTACAACATATCCATATTCAGTGCTTAAATAATTCACTCATAACCGATCTGGGGATAAATTGATCGATTGATAACGCGATCTAGTCGCTATTGCACAGATCAGCAGTCTAAAAAATGGTGCTTTTTTTGCCGCAGGATCTCTACCACGATCATTTACAAACTCACCTACTTTAGCGGTGGCAAACTGGACGACTTGAATTGAATGTTTAATCTATGGGGGGGATTTGCGATCCAGTTTTGGATCGCAAATCATCTGCAGAGTGTGTAAGCCTGCTCGAAATCGATAATCTTCTATCTGTCCTCAGAGCTATCTGACGCCTTTTCCTCAGCTGAGTCATATCTAATCAGTTGAAACCTGCTTTTGCTTGACCTCCTTCCTACCTCTGGTAATGTCTCACTGATAAATTAATGACTTATAGTTCCTCGTCATAATTGCTGCACCTTTATAGAGCCATGCTCAAGCAGACCATGACGCCTTGCCTGCTGGCAAAACTGGTTTTGAACAGAATTTAAGACGAGGCTCACGAGTGCCATGAAGTACAAAGACTTACGTGATTTCATCAAACAGCTTGAATCCCGGGGGGAGCTGAAGCGGATCCAGACAGAAGTGGACCCGAAACTGGAGATCACTGAAATCTGTGACCGCACCCTCCGTCGTTCTGGCCCCGCACTACTGTTTGAGAAGGTCAAAGGCTCTCCCTACCCGTTATTAGGCAATCTCTTTGGCACCCCTGAGCGGGTAGCCATGGGGATGGGTGAGGAGGATGTAGAATCTCTGCGAGAGGTAGGGCGCCTTCTGGCCTTCCTTAAAGAGCCTGATCCGCCAAAGGGCATGAAGGATGCCTGGGAAAAGCTACCTGTATTTCGCAAGGTGCTCGACATGGCACCAAAAGAGCTTCGAAACGCCGCCTGCCAGGCGGTCTCCCAAGAGGGAGATGCGGTTGATTTAACCCAACTGCCGATTCAGACCTGCTGGCCGGAAGATGCTGCGCCATTGATCACCTGGGGCCTGGTCATTACCCGAGGGCCAAATAAGAGTCGCCAGAATCTCGGTATCTATCGCATGCAGTTACTCGGCCCCGACCGGCTGATCATGCGCTGGCTGGCCCACCGGGGTGGCGCCCTCGACTATCGCGAGTGGCTGGAAACCCATGCAGATGAGCCCTTCCCGATCAGTGTCGCCCTGGGTGCAGACCCGGCCACTATCCTTGCTGCTGTCACCCCAGTACCTGACACCCTCTCTGAGTATGCCTTTGCCGGACTGCTTCGCGGCAGCCGTACAGAAGTGGTGAAATCGATCGGCTCAGATCTACAAGTGCCAGCCTCTGCAGAGTTTGTTCTGGAGGGCCATATCCATCCTGGTGAGACTGCCGAGGAGGGGCCCTACGGTGATCACACCGGTTACTACAACGAAGTGGAGAGCTTCCCAGTATTCAAGGTAGAGAGAATAACCCGTAGGGAAGACCCCATCTACCATAGCACCTACACCGGTCGCCCGCCGGATGAGCCGGCAGTGCTTGGGGTTGCGTTGAATGAGGTCTTTGTGCCGATATTGCAGAAGCAGTTTCCAGAGATCGTCGACTTCTATCTGCCCCCGGAAGGCTGCTCTTACCGACTCGCCATCGTCAGTATGAAAAAACAGTATCCCGGTCATGCCAAGCGGGTGATGATGGGGGTATGGTCATTTCTACGTCAATTCATGTACACCAAATTTGTCATAGTGGTTGATGATGATGTCAACACACGGGATTGGCAGGATGTAATCTGGGCTATGACCACACGCATGGATCCGGCCAGAGATACCACAATGATTGAGAACACACCGATCGACTATCTCGATTTTGCCTCGCCAGTTTCCGGACTGGGATCTAAAATCGGTTTCGATGCGACCAATAAACTACCTGGCGAGACCAGTAGGGAGTGGGGAAAACCGATCACCATGAGCAGCTCAATCAAAAAACGTATCGATGAGATTTGGGATCAGCTGGGGATCGACTAAACTAAGGCCTATCGTATTAGTTTTAAACTTGTATTAATTTAGCACCATAGCACTCAGGAGAACCGGGGTTACCCCCGTTGAAAAACAACACCAAGAGGACAGGAAAACAATAATGCGCACAATCATGTTGATGAACGCCAAAGGAGGGTGTGGCAAAACCACCATTGCCACCAATCTTGCCACCTGGTACGCCGACGAAGGCAAGCAAGTCGCCCTGGCCGATTTTGACCCGCAAAAGTCCACCCTCGACTGGCTTGAAGCAAGAGGCGATTACGAAGGCATCCCTGATATTCAAGCCATCGACGCATTGGCGGGACCGATCAATCCAGCAAAGGGCACCGACCTGCTGATCATGGACGCGCCAGCCGGTGTACATGGCAAGGAGATCAACAAAATGTTGATGAAGGTCGACACATTGGTACTTCCCGTCCTGCCTTCACCTATCGATATGCGCGCCTGCAACCGGTTCCTGACCGAGTTACTGGAGAGCGGGCGAGTTTCAAAACATCAGACCAGGATCGGTATTGTCGCCAACAGGGCGAAAGAGAATACCCGCATCTACCATGACCTGGAGAACTATCTTGGTCATTTGAAAATCCCCTTCATCACCCATCTGCGTGAAAGTCAGAACTACATAAGATCTGCCGAAAAGGGTTTGGCTCTGTTTGAGCTGGCACCCAGCCAGGTCTATAAGGATGTCATCTTGTGGGATCCACTATTCAAGTGGCTTAAGGTTTAACTCGCTTTGACAACTCGGTGGGGCATGGCCCCACCCTACCTCTCCGTATAGGCGTAGGTTGGGGCATTGCCCCACCAAAAGCTTGCCGAAAACGCCATAACCACATGCAACCTTCACAGTTTCATGACTATCTCAGCAAGGTAGCCTGGATGGAGCGCAGCGGAATCCGGGATGGTTGGTGC
>NZ_JBSYOO010000002.1:0-15675 GCF_058244675.1 Candidatus Thiodiazotropha sp. AKIB8
CGGAGATAATGTGAAGATGGTTGTAAAACTGATAGCACCGATCGCGATGGAAGAGGGTCTGCGTTTTGCGATCCGCGAAGGTGGTCGGACAGTGGGTGCCGGTGTGGTATCCAAGATTATCGAGTAACTCGATAGTGAGTGTGCGGGGCTGGCCATAGGCCAACCCCGCTTTGTTTTTTTTAGGCCAATGGCTCAATTGGTAGAGCAGCGGTCTCCAAAACCGCAGGTTGGGGGTTCGAGTCCCTCTTGGCCTGCCAAACAACTGGCAAACAGATATTATGAATGCGAAGACCCAGGTGGAGGCGTCCGGTCTCGATACCGTCAAGTTGATTCTTGCGGTCGGGATAATTGTGGGAGCCATTCTTGGTTTCTACTATCTCGATGCGTACTCGCAGCTTCTGAGAGTGATCGGGCTGTTGGTGATGATGGGGCTGGCCGCGCTGTTGGCTTATCAGACAGTGCTGGGTAAATCGGTTTGGGATTTTGCCTCGGCAGCTAAGATGGAGGTCCGCAAAGTTGTGTGGCCAAGTCGCCAAGAGACTGTGCAGACAACACTGATTGTATTCGTCATGGTTCTGTTTATGGGTGTCATCCTGTGGCTGTTTGACATGATGTTAGGCGCGATATTGCGCGCATTGACTGGATCTGGTTAAGGGGTGGTGAGATGACCATGCGTTGGTATGTAGTGCACGCCTATTCCGGCTTTGAGTCTCAAGTAAAGCGTTCCCTCGTGGAGCGCGTTGAACGTTTTGACATGCAGGATAAGTTTGGCGAAATACTCGTCCCCACCGAAGAGGTGGTTGAGATGAGAGCTGGACAGCAGCGAAAGAGCGAGCGTAAGTTTTTTCCTGGTTATGTTCTTGTGCAGATGGAGATGACGGATGAAACCTGGCATCTCGTAAAGGACGTGCCGAAGGTAATGGGTTTTATTGGCGGCACCGGTGACCGGCCTGCGCCGATCTCTGAGAAGGAGGCGAACGCCATTCTGCAGCGCGTGCAAGAAGGTGTTGAGAAGCCTCGTCCTAAGATCCTGTTTGAGCCTGGCGAAGTGGTTCGGGTCACAGATGGTCCGTTCAACGACTTTACCGGTGTGGTGGAAGAGGTCGACTACGACAAGAGCCGCCTGAAGGTTTCAGTACTGATTTTTGGTCGCTCAACCCCAGTTGATCTGGAGTTTGGCCAGGTCGAGAAGGGTTAAGTCCCTAATATTTCTGACTGGCGCTTGGTTGAATAAGCTTTAACCGACCGCCAGTTAAGTTACAAACTATTGATGGGGAGTCGGGGTGAAAGTCCTCGGCGTCTGTACCCGGAGAAGAGGTAAACATGGCTAAAAAGATTATGGCTTACATCAAGCTTCAGGTGAAAGCTGGTGAAGCTAACCCAAGTCCTCCTGTTGGTCCTGCGTTGGGTCAGCATGGTGTGAATATCATGGAATTTTGTAAAGCATTCAACGCCAAGACCCAGAGCGTTGAGAAAGGGCTGCCAATTCCTGTTGTGATCACGGTCTACAGCGACCGCTCATTCAGTTTTATCACCAAGACGCCTCCTGCTTCTGTGCTACTGAAGAAGGCGCTTGGTCTGCCTAAGGGTAGTTCAACCCCTAATACTGACAAGGTTGGTAAGGTGACCCGTCAGCAGTTGGAAGAGATTGCGACGATCAAAATGCCGGATCTTACTGCTGCTGATATGGATGCAGCTGTACGTACCATTGCTGGCAGTGCTCGTCAGATGGGGCTCGAAGTCGAGGGGGTAGAATAATCATGGCTAAGTTGAGTAAACGCGCAAAGGCGATTCGCGAAAAGCTGGAGATCGGCAAGCTTCATCCTGCTGAAGAGGCATTTAATCTGCTGAAGGAAGTCTCTACAGTAAAGTTCAGTGAGTCTGTCGATGTCAGTGTCAATCTGGGTGTCGATGCACGTAAATCTGATCAGGTCGTTCGTGGTGCTTCTGTACTCCCTCACGGAACGGGTAAGACTGTTCGTGTTGCGGTTTTTGCTCAGGGTGCAAACGTTGACGCGGCTAAAGAAGCTGGCGCAGATATTGTTGGTTTTGAAGACCTCGCAGCGGATATCAAGGCAGGCAACATGAATTTTGATGTTGTCATCGCTTCTCCCGATGCTATGCGTGTGGTCGGTCAGTTAGGGCAGATCCTTGGTCCACGTGGTTTAATGCCGAATCCTAAAGTTGGTACGGTGACACCCAATGTGGCTGAGGCGGTGCAGAATGCCAAGGCTGGTCAGGTACGTTACCGTACCGATAAGGCTGGAATCATCCACTGTTCGATTGGCAAGGTTGATTTTGAAGCGCAAAAACTGAAAGAGAATCTTGAGTCGCTGTTGGCAGCATTGGTCAAAGCCAAGCCAAGCTCAGCAAAAGGCGTCTATCTGAAAAAGATTACTGTCTCCTCAACTATGGGGCCGGGTCTGACACTTGATCAGGCAACGCTGACTGTTTAATAGAATTACAGGGATATCTCGCGGTAATGCGTTGATACCCTTTTGAACTTTGGGGTGCCGGTTAACCGGTGCTATCAAAGACCGCAGGTGCATGTTGAGTCATGCTTAATCCTGCCTGCGCAGATGGCGCGCCCCCAATCAGGAATTACCTGGTGATGGCGTGCGAAAGGTTGCGACACGAAAGTGTCGTGTAGTGTGTTGGGAAAGGTTTGATTTCCCCATTATCAGGAGGTGACGACTTTGCCACTCAATATTGAGCAAAAGAAAGCCATCGTTGCCGAAGTCAATGATGTGGCCAGTAGTGCGTTATCAGCTGTTGCAGCTGAATATCGCGGTTTAACTGTCGAACAGATGACTCTGTTACGTCGCGAAGCACGTAACAATGGCGTCTATCTACGGGTAGTTAGAAACTCCTTGGCCAAACGTGCAGTTGAGGACACAGATTTTGCCTGTATGCAGGAAGGGTTCACGGGACCATTGATTCTCGCCTTCTCTCAGGAAGATCCGGGTTCTGCAGCACGTGTCATTAAGGACTTTGCTAAGGAACATAAGCTTCTTGAAGTCAAGATGGTATCTATTGGAGGCAAAATGCTTGCCCCAAGCGATATCGATACTTTGGCTAAGATGCCTACATATGACCAGGCGATCAGCTTGCTGATGGCGGTTATGAAGGCACCGACCGAGAAGTTGGTTCGCACCATGAACGAGGTGCCTGGCAAGCTGGTCCGGACTGTGGCAGCTATCAAGGACGCCAAAGAGGCGGCCTAATCGGCTTCATCTACATACAAAGTTATCGTACAAAATTTTTTCAGGAGTTAAATAATGGCCGTTTCTAAAGAAGATATTCTAGAAGCAATTGCCGAGATGTCTGTAATGGACGTTGTCGCATTGATCGAAGCAATGGAAGAAAAATTCGGTGTATCTGCAGCTGCTGCTGTTGCTGCTGCACCTGCTGCTGCTGGTGGTGGTGATGCTGCCGCTGCTGAAGAGAAGACTGAGTTTGACGTAGTTCTGACTGAGATCGGTGGCAACAAAATTTCTGTGATCAAGGCTGTTCGCGGAATGACCGGTCTGGGCCTCAAAGAGGCTAAAGAAGCTGTAGAAGGTGCACCTTCAACTTTGAAAGAGGGTGTCAGCAAGGAAGAGGCCGAAGAGGCCAAGAAGCAGCTTGAAGAAGCGGGCGCCAAAGCCGAGATCAAATAAGATTCTCGTCTCGATCGTCTGTAGACAAGTGCGGTTGAGGCTGGTGGCGTAATGCCGCCGGCCTTTTCCTGCTTGCACTGAGGGCTGTAAATATTAGATTCTGAATAAAATCGAGTCTGAGATTCCAAGCCGGGTTCCCTGAGCCAAAGAAGTCAGGAGATAGATTTAAGCGATGATGAATGTTGGTCACTAAGCCACTTTCGACATCGCAACCACCAAGCCTAAGACACTGAGGGATGGCAGCATGGCCTATTCTTTCACCGAAAAGAAGCGTATCCGTAAAGACTTCGGTAAACGACCCAGTATACTGGATGTTCCGTTTCTTCTTGCAACACAGATCGACTCATACAAGAGCTTTCTTCAGGACGGTGTAACACCTGATAACCGCCAGGATATCGGATTGCACGCCGCATTCAAGTCCGTAATGCCGATTACAAGTTATTCTGGCAATGCTGTTCTCGAATACGTGAACTACAAGCTGGGTGAGCCTGTTTTTGACGTACGAGAGTGTCAGCTTCGCGGCACTACTTATGCTGCGCCCCTGAGAGTTTTGGTACGCTTGGTTATCTACGACAAGGAGGCCCCAGCAGGCTCAAAAGTCGTTAAGGATATCCGTGAACAGGAAGTCTACATGGGTGAACTGCCCCTGATGACTGATACTGGTACCTTTGTTATTAATGGCACCGAGCGTGTCATTGTTTCTCAGCTACACCGCTCACCAGGTGTCTTTTTTGATCATGACCGTGGTAAGACGCACTCTTCCGGCAAGCTTCTGTTTTCCGCTCGCGTCATTCCATATCGTGGTTCATGGCTCGATTTCGAGTTCGATCCTAAAGATAATGTATTCGTCCGTATCGATCGTCGTCGTAAATTACCTGCGACCATTCTCTTGCGTGCGTTGGGCTATGAAGCTGAGCAGATTCTGGAGATGTTCTTCGAAACCGACAGCTTCAATCTGACCAAGCGCACTCTCAAGCTTGATCTTGTACCTGAAAGACTGCGCGGAGAGACCGTCAGTTTTGACATCAAGACTGGTGATAAGGTGCTTGTGGAGACAGGCAGACGGATTACCGCTCGCCATATTCGAGAGCTTGAAAAGGCCGGCGTCAATAAGCTGGATGTGCCTCGTGAATTTCTCTATGGCAAGGTGCTGGCCCACAATGTTGTCGACAAAGAGACCGGTGAGCTGATTGCAGAAGCCAATTCAGAAATTACTGAAGAGGTCTTTGATAAATTGCTCGAAAGTGGCGTGAAAAAGCTGCAAACGCTTTTCACCAATGATCTTGATCATGGCCCTTTTGTCTCGGAAACTCTGCGTATAGATCCGACAACCAACGAGCTGGAAGCCCAGGTCGAGATATACAGGATGATGCGTCCTGGCGAGCCTCCAACAAAAGAGGCTGCACAGAATCTCTTCAATAATCTGTTCTTTACACCAGAGCGTTATGATCTCTCCGCTGTTGGACGAATGAAATTCAATCGTCGCCTGAGCCGCGATGATGAGACCGGTGAAGGTGTGCTCTCGAAAGAGGATATCGTCGATGTTCTGAACGAACTGATCAATATCCGTAATGGTAATGGTGTGGTCGATGATATCGATCATTTGGGCAACCGTCGTATCCGCTGTGTCGGTGAGATGGCTGAGAACCAGTTTCGAGTTGGTCTGGTGCGTGTTGAGCGCGCAGTCAAAGAGCGTTTGACCCAGGCTGAGTCCGAAGGTTTGATGCCCCAGGAGATGATCAACGCAAAGCCTGTTTCAGCTGCAATCAAAGAGTTTTTTGGTTCCAGTCAGCTGTCTCAGTTTATGGATCAGAACAATCCTCTGTCGGAAGTCACCCACAAGCGACGTGTATCTGCGCTTGGCCCTGGTGGTCTGGCCCGTGAGCGGGCTGGTTTTGAGGTGCGGGATGTGCACCCAACCCACTATGGACGTGTCTGCCCAATCGAGACCCCTGAAGGTCCGAACATTGGTCTGATCAACTCATTGGCTGTCTACTCAAGAACCAACAGATTCGGTTTCCTTGAGACTCCCTATCGTAAGGTTACCGACAGCAAGGTAACTGATCAGATCGATTATCTCTCTGCAATTGAAGAGGGGCGCTACGTTATCGCCCAGGCGAACGCATCACTTGATGACAAAGGGTGTCTGGCTGACGATCTTGTCTCCTCACGATTCCAGAATGAGTTTACGCTCTCTTCCCCAGATAAAGTCCAATATATGGACGTATCACCCAAGCAGATTGTTTCGGTGGCGGCCTCACTGATTCCCTTCCTGGAGCACGATGATGCGAACCGTGCCTTGATGGGATCGAACATGCAGCGTCAGGCTGTACCGGTTTTACGTGCTGAGAAACCTTTGGTGGGTACCGGTATCGAGCGTGTTGTTGCAATTGACTCAGGCGTTACCGTTGTTGCTAAACGTGGTGGTGTCATCGAATCGGTCGATGCCGCTCGCATCGTGGTTCGGGTTAATGATGATGAGACAGAAGCCGGCGAACCGGGTGTCGATATCTATAATCTGACCAAATACACCCGATCCAACCAAAATACCTGCATCAACCAGCGTCCTCTGGTTAATGTTGAAGATGTTATTGCCCGTGGAGATGTTCTGGCGGACGGACCCTCCACCGATCTTGGTGAATTGGCCCTGGGTCAGAACCTTCGGGTCGCATTCATGCCCTGGAACGGTTACAACTTCGAGGATTCTATTGCGATATCCGAACGTGTTGTTCAGGAAGATAGGTTCACTTCGATTCACATCGAAGAGATGACCTGTATGGCGCGTGATACCAAGTTAGGTCCTGAAGAGATCACAGGCGATATCCCGAATGTAGGTGAGGCTGCGTTATCCAAACTGGATGAGTCAGGTATTATCTATATTGGTGCAGAGGTTCGTGAAGGCGATATCCTGGTCGGCAAGGTGACTCCCAAAGGCGAATCGCAGCTGACTCCTGAAGAGAAGCTGCTTCGTGCAATTTTCGGTGAGAAAGCATCTGACGTTAAAGATACCTCTCTACGTGTCTCTTCCGGCATGGTCGGTACCGTCATCGATGTTCAGGTGTTTACTCGTGACGGTGTTGAGAAGGATGCTCGTGCGTTGCAGATCGAGCAGGTAGAACTGGATCGTGTACGTAAGGATCTGGATGATCAGCTGCGTATTATGGAAGACGATACCTTCCAGCGTGTTGAAAAAATGCTGGTGGGTAAAATTGTCGATGGTGGTCCTGGCCATCTTAAAGCCGGTACTAAAGTCACCAAATCCTACCTTACCGAATTAGAACGGGATAAGTGGCTGGAGATCCGCCTGCGTAATGAGGAATCTGCTGCCCAGCTGGAAGCGATTGCAGAACAGATCAAGGCACAGCGTGAAACCTTCCGTGACAAGTACGAAGAGAAGAAACGCAAGCTGACTGCTGGCGATGATCTTGCGCCAGGTGTATTGAAAATGGTTAAGTGTTACGTTGCGGTCAAACGTCGCGTTCAACCAGGTGACAAAATGGCCGGACGCCATGGTAACAAAGGTGTTATCTCCACCATCGTGCCAGTTGAGGATATGCCTTTCGATGAGCGTGGAGAGCCTGTTGATATTGTATTGAATCCTCTGGGCGTACCCTCACGAATGAATGTCGGTCAGGTGTTGGAGACCCATCTTGGGTTTGCGGCCAAAGGTGTAGGCCGTCGCATTGGTGAGATGCTGGATGCGCACAATAAAATGACCGAGTTGCGTGGGTTTTTAGATAAAGTCTATAACACCAGCGGAAAGAGAGAGGATATCGACTCATTTACCGATGAAGAGGTTGTTGTCATGTGCAATAACCTGAGAAGTGGTGTGCCCATGGCTACCCCTGTTTTCGACGGTGCGCATGAGTCAGAAGTCAAAAACATGCTCGAACTGGCTGGTCTGCCTGAGAGTGGTCAATGCAAACTGTTCGATGGTCGTACTGGTGACTCTTTTGAGCGTCAGGTTACGGTGGGTTACATGTATATGCTGAAACTCAACCATCTGGTTGATGACAAGATGCATGCCCGTTCAACTGGACCTTACAGTCTCGTAACCCAACAGCCGTTGGGTGGTAAGGCTCAGTTCGGTGGCCAACGATTTGGTGAGATGGAGGTCTGGGCATTGGAGGCTTATGGCGCCGCCTATACCTTGCAGGAGATGCTCACGGTCAAATCGGATGATGTTAATGGCCGTACCCGCATGTACAAGAACATCGTTGATGGAAATCATCAGATGGAAGCAGGCATGCCCGAGTCGTTCAATGTGCTGGTCAAAGAGATACGATCTCTGGCTATCAACATTGAACTGGAACAGGACTGAAGTACTGACGCTTGTCAGTAACTGAATGCAGGAGAGACGATCTTGAAAGATCTACTGAATATTCTTAAGCAGCAGGGTCAGACTGAAGACTTCGATGCCATTCGTATAGGATTGGCATCGCCGGATATGATCCGTTCCTGGTCCTATGGCGAAGTTAAGAAACCAGAGACCATCAACTACCGTACTTTTAAACCGGAACGGGATGGCCTGTTTTGTGCCAAGATTTTTGGCCCGGTCAGCGATTATGAATGCTTGTGTGGTAAATATAAGCGTTTGAAGCATCGTGGTGTCGTGTGTGAGAAGTGTGGTGTTGAAGTAACCCTTGCGAAAGTCCGTCGCGAACGCATGGGGCACATTGAACTGGCCAGCCCGGTAGCCCACATCTGGTTTCTCAAGTCTTTACCCTCTCGTATCGGTTTGTTGATGGACATGACCCTGCGCGACATCGAGCGGGTTCTCTATTTTGAATCCTTCGTAGTCGTAGATCCGGGGATGACCCCACTGGAACGTGGTCAACTGTTGACAGATGAGCAGTATCTTGACGCCATTGAAGAGAATGGTGATGAGTTCGATGCACGTATGGGTGCCGAGGCTGTCTATGAACTGCTGAAAACCATCGATATCCCGGAAGAGATTAAAAGACTGCGTGAAGATATCGACGGTACTAATTCTGAGACCAAGATCAAAAAATTCACCAAGCGTCTCAAATTACTGGAGTCGTTGAATGGCTCAGGCAACCGTCCCGAGTGGATGGTAATGACCGTTCTGCCAGTGCTTCCTCCAGAGCTGCGTCCTCTGGTTCCTCTGGATGGCGGTCGCTTTGCAACTTCTGATCTGAACGATCTATATCGCCGCGTAATCAACCGTAACAACCGCTTGAAACGCCTGCTTGATCTTAATGCACCGGATATCATCGTACGTAATGAAAAACGTATGTTGCAGGAGTCTGTTGATGCGTTGTTGGATAACGGTCGCCGAGGTCGTGCGATCACCGGTACAAACCGTCGTCCGCTGAAGTCACTGGCCGATATGATCAAGGGTAAACAGGGGCGTTTCCGGCAAAATCTGCTGGGTAAACGTGTCGACTACTCTGGTCGTTCAGTGATCGTGGTTGGCCCGACCCTGAAACTACACCAGTGTGGTCTGCCAAAGCGGATGGCGCTGGAACTGTTCAAGCCATTTATTTTCAGCAAACTGCAACTGCGTGGTTTGGCGACAACCATCAAGGCTGCGAAAAAACTGGTTGAGAGAGGTTCCGCCGAAGTATGGGATATCCTGGAAGAGGTTATCCGCGAACATCCAGTAATGCTTAACCGTGCGCCAACCTTGCATCGTCTTGGTATCCAGGCATTTGAGCCAGTTCTGATTGAAGGTAAAGCGATTCAGCTTCATCCATTGGTCTGTACTGCTTTCAACGCTGACTTTGACGGTGACCAGATGGCTGTTCACGTGCCACTCTCTCTGGAGGCGCAGCTCGAAGCGCGCAGCCTGATGATGGCAACCAACAACATTCTCTCTCCAGCGAATGGTGATCCAATCATCGTACCTTCGCAGGATGTTGTTTTGGGTCTCTACTTCATGACCAGAGACCGGATCAATGCCAAGGGTGAAGGTATGGCCTTCTCTGATGTTTCTGAAGCAAAAAGAGCCTACGAGACTGGACATGCTGATCTGCAGGCGCGGGTCAAAGTGAGAATGAAGGAGTCGATTCTTGACGATGAAGGCAATATGTCTGAAGAGATTCGGGTAATCGATACCACCATAGGTCGGACCCTGGTCTATAGTATCGTTCCATCAGGTTTACCATTTTCCCTGGTAGATCAGGCAATGGGCAAGAAAGCCATTTCCAACCTCATCAACGCTTCTTATCGACAGCTTGGTTTGAAGGATACGGTAATTTTCGCTGATCAGCTGATGTATATGGGTTTCCGATATGCGACCCGTGCTGCTGTCTCCTTCTGCTCCAACGACATGGTGGTGCCTGAAGAGAAGAGTGACATCCTCGCCTATGCCGAATCTGAAGTCAGAGAGATTGAAAATCAATACACCTCAGGTCTTGTTACCAATGGTGAGCGCTATAACAAAGTAGTTGATATCTGGTCTCACACCAATGACCAGGTTGCCAAAGCGATGATGAGTAAACTGGGTAAAGAGGTGGTCCTCGATCGGGATGGCAATGAGGTCGAACAGGATTCCTTTAACTCTGTTTACATGATGGCCGACTCAGGCGCTCGTGGTTCTGCCGCCCAGATCAGACAGTTGGCTGGAATGCGTGGCTTAATGGCTAAACCTGATGGCTCCATTATCGAAACGCCAATCACTGCGAACTTCCGTGAAGGGCTCGATGTACTCCAGTACTTTATCTCAACCCATGGTGCTCGTAAGGGGCTGGCAGATACAGCGTTGAAAACGGCTAACTCAGGTTACCTGACCCGTCGATTGGTCGACGTCGCTCAGGATATGGTAGTCCTTGAGGAAGAGTGCGGCACCGAAGAGGGCTTGCTGATGCAACCCATCATTGAAGGTGGTGACGTTGTTGAACCGCTCAGAGAGCGGATTCTTGGACGTGTCACTGCCGTACCTGTCTATCAGCCAGGTGGTGATGTTGCAGTTTGCGAAGCCGGTGTACTGCTGGATGAGAAGTGGGTTGAAACCCTCGATAACGCCGGTGTTGACCAGGTTATAGTACGTTCAGCAATTACTTGTAATGCCAAAGTTGGTGTCTGTGGTAAATGTTACGGACGTGATCTCGCCCGTGGCCATCAGGTCAATATGGGTGAGTCTGTCGGTGTTATCGCTGCTCAATCCATTGGTGAGCCAGGCACACAGCTGACCATGCGTACCTTCCATATTGGTGGTGCTGCATCCCGTTCAGCTGCAGTCAATAATATCCAGGTTAAGTCTGATGGTATGGCCAAGCTGCATAACATCAAAACAGTTAAGCACACCAGTGGCCATCTTGTGGCAACCTCGCGTTCAGGTGAGTTGACTATCGTTGATGATGTGGGTCGTGAACGTGAGCGCTATAAAGTGCCTTATGGTGCCACCCTGCAGGTTGAAGATGGCTCTAAAGTTGATGGTGGTCAGATTGTAGCCAACTGGGATCCCCATACTCATCCAGTTGTTACCGAAGTAGAAGGTGTATTGCGCTTTGTTGATTTTGTCGATGGTGTAACCGTACAGAAGAAGACCGATGATGTTACCGGCCTGAGCTCTCTCGAGGTCATCGATCCGAAACAGCGTCCACCTGCAGGTAAAGATATCAGACCGATGGTTAAACTGGTCGATGCTGAGGGTGAGGATCTGAATATTGCAGGTACTGACATACCGGCTCACTACTATCTGCCAGCGAATGCGGTTGTTAATGTACAGGATGGCGCAAACGTCGGCGTAGGTGACATCCTGGCTCGTATCCCTCAGGAGTCTTCCAAGACTCGTGATATCACCGGTGGTCTTCCTCGAGTTGCCGATCTGTTCGAGGCGCGCAAGCCAAAAGACCCGGCGATTCTTGCTGAAGAGACAGGTACTGTCAGTTTTGGCAAGGATACCAAGGGTAAACAACGCCTGATCATTACTGACTCTGATGGTGAGCAGCATGAAGAGTTGATTCCCAAGTGGCGTCATGTGAACGTGTTTGAAGGTGAGCAGGTGGTCAAAGGTGAAGTGATCTCCGATGGAGAGCTCAATCCCCATGACATACTGCGTCTGAAGGGTGTCACAGATCTTGCTGAATATCTTGTCAAGGAGATACAGGATGTTTACCGGCTGCAAGGTGTAAAGATCAACGATAAGCATATCGAGGTGATCATTCGCCAGATGCTGCGTAAGGTAGAGATTTCGAATACAGGCGACAGTCGTTTCCTCAAAGGAGAGCAGGTCGAGAGAACCATGCTCTCAGAGGAGACAGAGGCACTCCGTGCAGAGGGTAAACATCCTGCGCTTTTTGAGCCACTTCTGCTGGGTATTACCAAAGCTTCTCTGGCAACTGAATCTTTCATTTCTGCTGCTTCGTTCCAGGAGACCACGCGAGTTCTCACAGAGGCTTCCGTGAGAGGACTGGGGGATCGGCTCCATGGCTTGAAAGAGAACGTCATTGTTGGGCGTCTTATCCCATCAGGTACAGGGCTCGCATACCATAATGAACGACGTCGCAGACGCCATGAGGAAACCATGGAGCAGCCTGAGGCTAAGAACGAGCTCGTAGTGGAAGAAGTGGAGCAGGCGTTTAAAGAGGCACTTAACACCCCAGAGGGTGAATAAAGATTGTGTAAGTGATATTACATACTTCTTGACATGGGGCTGGAGTGGGCATAGAATGCGCGCTCCTTGGACAGGCCGGCCTTTGCCGGCCTGTCGTTTCTGAAGCTCAAAGCGCCTTTTAAAGCGTTGTTGAGTAAAGTTATTCAAGCCAGAGAATGTGCGTGACCCGTATGCTGTTTAATAAAGCGGCAAGAGGGACTGTTCTCCGGTTTTTTTATGCAAATAGTAAAGATGACGTCTCTGGAGACGGATAGATGGCGACAATCAATCAGCTGGTGCGAAAGCCCAGGAAGCGAAAAGCCCAAAAGAGTAATGTGCCGGCACTGGAAGCCTGCCCGCAACGTCGTGGCGTATGCACTCGTGTATATACCACTACACCGAAAAAGCCTAACTCTGCGCTGCGTAAAGTGGCTCGTGTGAGATTGACCAACGGTTACGAAGTCTCAAGCTACATTGGTGGTGAAGGACATAATCTCCAGGAGCACTCGGTCGTATTGATTCGTGGCGGACGTGTTAAGGATTTGCCAGGTGTTCGTTATCACGTAGTGCGCGGTAGTCTTGATACATCTGGTGTCGAGAAGCGGCGTCAGGGTCGTTCCAAGTACGGTGCTAAGCGACCTAAGGCCTAGGGTCCTTGATCAACATCATTCAACAGGTTTGAGATAGAGCAATGCCAAGAAGACGAGTTGCAGCAAAGCGAGAAACTTTGCCAGATCCCAAGTATGGAAGTGAACTGCTGGCCAAATTCATCAATATGGTGATGCAGGACGGTAAAAAATCAGTCGCAGAAAAGATTCTCTATGGAGCGTTGGATTCTGTGATTGATAAGCGAGGTGGTGAGCCTCTGGATCTGCTTGAAACTGCACTGGAAAACGTGCGCCCCTTGGTTGAGGTTAAATCTCGCCGGGTTGGTGGCGCAACCTATCAGGTTCCAGTTGAGGTGCGTCCAAATAGACGTAACTCCTTAGCTATGCGTTGGCTGATTGATGCCTCTCGCAAGCGTAGTGAGAAGTCGATGGCTTACCGGTTGGCTGGTGAGTTGATGGACGCCTCTGAAAACAAAGGTGCAGCAGTCAAGAAGAAGGATGATACGCATCGCATGGCGGAGGCCAATAAGGCATTCTCACACTATCGCTGGTAAGCGATCGTTTAACCCTTTTAACTTTAGCTCTTTAAAAACAGGTTTGTAACGTGGCACGGAAAACTCCTATCGAGCGCTATCGCAATATCGGTATCATGGCTCACATTGATGCTGGTAAAACGACAACGACTGAGCGTGTACTCTACTATACGGGCGTCTCTCACAAGATTGGTGAGGTGCACGATGGTGCTGCCACCATGGATTGGATGGAGCAGGAGCAAGAGCGTGGTATTACTATCACTTCTGCTGCCACGACCTGTTTTTGGAGTGGAATGGCTCAGCAATTCCCTGAGCATCGCTTCAATATTATAGATACCCCCGGACATGTGGATTTCACCATCGAGGTGGAGCGTTCCTTGCGTGTTCTTGATGGCGCAGTCTTTGTTCTCTGTGCTGTGGGTGGTGTCGAGCCTCAATCTGAAACTGTATGGCGTCAAGCTAATAAATACAGTGTTCCCCGTATGGCGTTCGTCAATAAGATGGATCGCATGGGTGCTGATTTCTTCCGCGTTGTTGAGCAGCTTAAGGATCGCCTTGGTGCCAATGCAGTGCCTATTCAGGTGCCGGTTGGCGCTGAAGAGGGCTTCAAAGGACTGATCGATCTGGTGAAGATGAAGTCAGTGGTCTGGAGCGAAGAGAATATGGGCGTAGAGTTTGAATACGTCGATATCCCTGCAGATCTACAGGATACCTGTGATGAGTGGCACGAGCATATGGTCGAAGCTGCTGCCGAAGGTTCTGATGAGCTTATGGAGAAGTACCTCGAAGAGGGAGATCTCTCGGAAGAGGACGTTCTTGAGGGACTAAGGCTCCGCACTCTTAGGCTCGAGATTATTCCTGTTACCTGTGGTTCTGCATTCAAGAATAAAGGTGTTCAGGCTGTCCTTGATAAGATTATCGAGTTGATGCCTTCGCCTGTGGATGTGCCTTCTATTACTGGTATTCTCGATGATGCTGCTGGTACAGAAGAAGAGCGGCCGTCAGATGATAACGCGCCTTTTTCAGCGCTGGCTTTCAAGATTGCCACCGACCCGTTCGTTGGGACTCTGACCTTTTTCAGGGCCTATTCCGGGGTGCTTAAATCAGGTGACCACGTCTACAACCCTGTAAAGGGTAAGAAAGAGCGTGTGGGTCGTATCCTGCAGATGCATTCCAACTCTCGTGAAGAGATCAAAGAGGTTTTAGCTGGCGATATCGCTGCTGCTGTAGGACTCAAAGATGTCACTACAGGTGACACACTTTGCGCTATCGACAAGCCTATTACTCTTGAGCGTATGGAGTTCCCTGAGCCTGTAATCTCAGTTGCGGTTGAGCCAAAGACTAAAACTGACCAGGAGAAGATGGGTATCGCTCTCTCCAAGCTTGCACAAGAGGATCCCTCCTTCAGAGTCAGCTCTGATGAAGAGTCTGGCCAGACAATTATCTCCGGCATGGGTGAGTTGCATCTCGATATTATCGTTGATCGCATGCGTCGCGAGTTTAAGGTAGAGGCTAACGTTGGTGCGCCTCAGGTAGCCTATCGTGAAACCATCCGCTCCTCGGTTGAGCAGGAAGGTAAATTTGTTCGTCAATCGGGTGGTCGTGGTCAATTTGGTCATGTCTACCTGCGCATCGAGCCTCAAGAGGCGGGTGCTGGTTACGAGTTCGCAAATGAAATCGTTGGTGGTGCTGTACCACGTGAGTACATCCCGGCAGTTGATAAGGGTATCCAAGAGGCTATGGGTAACGGCGTTATCGCAGGTTATCCAGTAGTTGATGTGAAGGTTACACTTTATGATGGCTCCTACCACGATGTCGACTCCAACGAAATGGCATTTAAGATTGCTGGCTCTATGTGTTTCAAAGAGGGTGCAGCCAAGGCTAGGCCTGTTCTTTTGGAGCCAGTCATGAAAGTTGAGGTTACAACACCTGAGGAGTACATGGGTGACGTTATGGGTGATCTCAATAGTCGTCGCGGTATCGTGCAGGGTATGGATGACACACCTGCCGGTCGCCAGATAAAAGCTGAAGTTCCACTGTCAGAGATGTTCGGTTATGCAACTGATCTACGTTCGGCCACGCAGGGTCGGGCTAACTACAGTATGGAATTTGGTAAATATGCAGAGGTGCCGGCAAGTATTGCCGACGCCGTAATCAAGAAACAGTAACGGGTATAGGGGTAGCACTGTGTCCAAGGAAAAATTCGAACGCACAAAGCCGCATGTCAATGTGGGCACGATTGGTCACGTAGACCACGGCAAGACCACGCTGACGGCGGCCATCACAACAGTCCAGGCGGCCAAGTATGGTGGCGA
>NZ_JBSYOO010000007.1:0-19298 GCF_058244675.1 Candidatus Thiodiazotropha sp. AKIB8
TTTTTGCTAAATCGATGGCTGTAAGACTATGCTTCTTCATGATGGATGCCCTCCATGTAACCTATGTTCTCATAACTAGTTTGGCGCACCGACGCCGGAATGGTAGGGCGTCCATCTCATCAGTCACAATCCGAAAGCTACCTGACCACCATTAAGAAGCAATTATGGTTGCTGACCCAGCAACCACTTATGGGTACCGAGCGCTCCGAACTCCTGCCAGATACCAGAAGCCTCCCTATAGAAAGCCATACTCTGTTTTACCGTGTGACCGTCAACAGGGTTGAAATCATCCGGGTACTACATGGCCGCCAGGATCCACAACGCCATCTGAAATAGCCCGGCATAACCCATATGCCTTGGTACGCATGTGCAGCAGGTATAGCAGGTTTCCGGATTGCTCCAGAATGTGAGTTGTTCAAGCTCCCTGATACCAGGCCAGCATCAAACTACCTCTCATGGTAAATTATTTCTTCGTCGGGCCAGGCCGAACCGGTTTTACAATCGTCAACTCATATCGTGTTGTTCTACCACCACCCGGTAACGGAATGATTATACCCTTGGTAACCAGGTCAGAAAGGTCACGGCTGGCTGTTCGATTGGGGCACTTGGTGATAGTTTCATATTTTCTGGTCGTTATTCCACCTTCAAAGCCCTTTCGTCCTTCAGCGAACACTCGCGACACCATCCTGGCCTGCCGGTCATTCAGCTGGTCGCTATAGACTTCATAGAAACGTGTCTTGGCCAGTACAAAACCCACTTCTTCCCTGGCAATTTCCTGTGCCTTGATTATTGTGTTTGCGAAATAATCCAGCCAAACGTTAACACCCAGGCTTCCACGACTCGCTTTCTCCAGTTGCAGGTAATAGGTTTTTTTATCTCCTTCTATCGCCGTGGCAAGACAGGCCGTGGTTGGATAACCAAGAAACTGGGAAAGCGCATGGTCAGCGATTGTCCTGCCGACTCGACCATTACCATCATCGAAGGGGTGAATCACCTCGAACCAGAGATGAGCAATACCTGCTCTTGCGATCCCGGGTATTGTCTTATCCCCGCTCACAGGACTGGTTTGGTTGTACCAGTCGGTAAGCCTCGCCATTTCATCCGGCACCTGAGTCGCTGGCGGGGCCTCATAGTGAACCTTTTCCCGCCCGTAAGGCCCGCTCTCTATTTGCATCGGTGAAGGATCGTTACGGTATGCGCCACGCAGAATAGACGTGTAGCGCTGCTCTGGGACGGCCATGGACTGCCACTTGCCCAGCAGGTCATGCGTCAGCGATGCTTGCCAGTTCTTGCGGACGTCCACCAGCAGCGATGCAGCCCCAGCAGCTTTCTGGTCTGAGTTGTCTGGTAGCGTATCGGATGTAATCAAAGAAAGTAGCGAAGACCTGACAGATTCCCTATCCAGATCCTCGCCCTCGATCGCACTGGTTTTGATGGCCTCGGAAAGCATCAGGTCAATCGTGGCATCCTCTTGGGATGCCATCGGTAGCGCATCGAAGCTGCCCGCCAGCCGCTCTGAGTTCAGGCGAAATTCAAGCTCCCGATCATTGAGCGTGCGATTGTCATAGCGAAAATCTGGCCAGTCGGGCTGTTGCCATATCCACTTCATAGCTCGATTATAGCACTTATTCACGCCACATTATAGAAATATTTGGCGCGCTTAAAGCCCTAAATCACGCCATGCTCGTTCAGAACACGATATCTGAGTGCCGACCGCTGATACCATGATTACGCCAATCTGCCACTCATGGTATTGCTGCTTTCTGCCTTACAGCACTCGGAAATACCATGAAAAATACCATTGATGATGCAGGATATATTATCAATAGGGTTGTTTTTTATTCTTATTATTCAATATATTATGAATTCGTATCACTCCCACTCAATAGTAGCTGGCGGCTTACTGGAAATATCATAGGCCACCCTTGAGATACCCGATACTTCATTGATTATGCGTCTTGAAACCTCTTCAAGAAAATCAAATGGCAGGTGGGCAAATTTTGCGGTCATGAAGTCGACTGTTTTTACAGCCCTTAAAGTGACCACATATTCATAACGTCGCGCATCACCAACAACACCGACTGACTTGATTGGCAGGAACACAGTAAATGCCTGGCTCACTTCATCGTAGAGCTTGTTTTTGATCAGCTCTTCAATGTAGATGTGGTCAGCCTGACGCAGCAGGTCTGCGTACTCTTTCTTAACCTCACCGAGAATTCGCACACCCAGACCTGGCCCCGGGAAGGGATGGCGATAGATCATTTCATAGGGAAGCCCCAACTCAACACCTATCTTACGCACCTCATCTTTGAACAACTCTCGCAGAGGCTCGACCAATTCCAGCTTCATATACTCTGGCAGCCCACCAACATTGTGGTGAGACTTGATGACATGGGCTTTGCCCGATTTCGCGCCGGCAGATTCGATGACATCCGGGTAGATGGTTCCCTGAGCGAGAAAGGAGACATCCTCAAGCCTGCCCGCCTCTTCTTCGAAGATATCGATAAACAGGTTACCGATGATCTTGCGTTTCTGTTCAGGGTCTGTCACACCGCGCAAGGCTTTCAGAAAACGATCTTCCGCATCGACCCGAACCACCTTGACACCCATGTGCTCAGCGAAGGTCGCCATTACCTGATCGCCTTCATGCAGGCGTAGTAATCCATTATCGACAAACACACAGGTCAACTGATCACCAATTGCTCGATGTAACAGTGCTGCTACCACAGAGGAGTCAACGCCACCTGAGAGCCCGAGCACCACTTGCTTCTCACCAACCTGCTCACGCACGTTGTGAATTGTCTCCTCAATGATCTGACCTGGAGTCCAGAGCACTTCACATCCGCAGATCTCAAACAGAAATCGCTCAACAATTCGCTTTCCCTGACGAGTATGGGTTACCTCAGGATGAAACTGTAATCCGTAGTAGGCGCGTGACTCATCAGCAATGCCTGCCACTGGTGCATTTTCGGTCTCACAGATCACCTGAAAACCTTCCGGTAGGGATTCAACCCGATCACCATGGCTCATCCAGACATCCAGCAGGCCATAGCCCTCCGGACTGGTATGATCCTCGATATCCTTCAACAGACGGGAATGCCCTCTGGCTCGCACTTGCGCATAGCCATATTCGTGTTTATCCGATGAGGCCACTCCACCACCGAGCTGAGCAGCCATGGTCTGCATGCCGTAGCAGATCCCCAGAACCGGCACACCCATTTCGAATACTTCCTGAGGCGCGGTAGGCGCCTCATCTGCGGTCACGGTTTCAGGGCCACCTGAGAGTATGATACCTGCAGGCTTGGTTCCCTCCAGTCCTTCACCGGCATTGTCATAGGGGAAAATCTCACAGTAGACCCCAGCCTCACGGATGCGGCGGGCTATCAACTGCGTGTATTGGGAGCCGAAGTCGAGAATCAGAATTCGGTGGGCATGGATATCAGTTGTCATTGCTTTTTTACTTCCGCAAAACGCTTACAGGAGCTACCGGATCGACCGGCAGAGCTCCTGTAAGATATCGGTAGGGACTCATCAATCGCGCCGATAGTTCGGTGCTTCTTTGGTGATCGTTACATCATGCACATGGGATTCAGTGACCCCGGCATTGGTAATCCTTACAAACTCTGGCTTGGTGCGCATCTCGTCTACACTGGCACATCCGGTATAGCCCATACTGGAACGGATGCCACCAATAATCTGGTAGATAATACTCATCACAGACCCCTTATATGGGACACGACCTTCGATGCCTTCTGGCACCAATTTTTCCTTCTCATTGCTCTCTTGGAAATATCGATCGCTAGAGCCATCTTTACCCGACATTGCTCCCAGGGAACCCATACCACGATAGGATTTGTAGGAGCGACCCTGATAGATCTCAACTTCACCTGGTGCTTCATCTGTACCGGCAAACATGCCTCCGATCATTACCGAGTAACCACCAGCAGCCAGAACTTTGGCAATATCGCCAGAGTAACGTAGTCCGCCATCAGCAATCAGAGGTATGCCACTCCCTTCCAAAGCCTTGGCCACGTTGCTCACTGCGGTGACCTGAGGCACACCCACACCGGCAACAACACGTGTCGTACAGATAGATCCTGGGCCTATACCCACTTTTACGGCGTCAGCACCTGCCTTGACCAGATCCAGTGCGGCCGCACCGGTTGCGATATTTCCACCAATAACCTGAACACCAGGGTAGTTTTTCTTCACCCACGCCACTCGGTCAAGTACACCTTGGGAGTGACCATGGGCAGTATCCACTACCACCACATCGACCCCGGCATTGACCAGCCCATCCACACGCTCTTCGGTGCCTTCGCCGACACCGACAGCAGCACCAACTCTCAAACGCTCATGCTCATCCCTGCATGCATTGGGGTTATCTTTGGCCTTCTGGATATCTTTGGCGGTGATCATGCCTTGCAGCTCAAAATTGTCATCCACCACCAGCACCTTTTCTATACGGTGCTTGTGCAGCAGGCTCATCACCTCATCACGGCTCGCGCCTTCCTTGACTGTCACCAGCTTCTCTTTACGGGTCATGATATTCCGTACCGGGTCATCCATTATGCGCTCAAAGCGCAGATCCCGACCGGTGACTATGCCCACAAGCTCTTTGCCATCCACTACCGGCACCCCGGATATGTTTCTGGAGCGGGTGAGTTCAACCACCTCACCAATACTGACGTAGGGTCCGACGGTAATTGGATCCCGGATCACCCCACTCTCATATTTTTTGACCTTCTCCACTTCCCGGGCCTGGCTTGCAGCATCCATATTCTTGTGGATGATGCCGATTCCTCCTTCCAGTGCCAGAGCAATGGCAAATCGTGATTCGGTAACCGTGTCCATTGCGGCCGAAACCAGAGGGATATTAAGATCGATGTCCCGGGTCAATTTCGTCCGTAAATCAACATCTTTGGGCAGTACCTGGGAGTGGGCGGGCACCAGGAGAACATCGTCAAATGTGAGGGCTTCCTCGATTACACGCATAGCATTTTTTCCGGCTGGAGGGATAAAGTAGCCGGGCATTATAGAAGTTGCGGTCTAGCCGGTAAACCGGCAGCTTTAAATCAACCACGATTCAATAAGAAATTAGCGCCTGAATCTGGCTCAAAATACCCCTCCTACCTCCAAATTGGTCAGAAACATCTGCAAATGCACCGTTCTGGCGCTATGCTAGTCGTTAGGGACTTAGACAATGAAGTCAGGAAGTGCAGATATGCACAATTTTCAGGTTCGTAGCAGAACTTTTTTTCTCCTTATCGCCTTCAACCTGCTGATTTTTTGCGGCATTGCGCATGCAACCACTACAACGACCTTAAGGGTGGGCGTCTTTAAATCCCCCCCCTCGGTTGACACAGACTCAAAGGGGCAGCCCAGAGGATTGTTTATCGATATCCTCGAGAGCGTCGCCTATCAGGAGGGGTGGAAACTCCGCTATATACCCGGCACGTGGAGTGATCAGCTATATCGATTATCAACAGGAAAAATAGACCTGTTGCCTGCCATCGCCTTCAATCAGGCCCGTAACAAGCGATTTCTCTTCTCAGACGAGACCATTATCGCCAACTGGGGGCAAATGTACGTCCTTGAAGGCTCGGAGATACAATCCATTCCTGATCTGAATGGTAAAAAGATCGCTGTCCTGTCCAAGGATATCTTCCTCACCTCTGAACATGGCCTGCTGGAAATATGCGAGTCCTTCAAGATAGATTGCCGAATAGAGACCTATGACTCCTACGATATGGTGATGAGGGCAGTCGCCAGCGGACGTGCTGACGCCGGCTTGATCAATCGCCTGTTTGGCGCAAGTACTGGCCATTTCCACCGTCCAGTAGCCAGCCCTATCCTCTTAATGCCCCTCGATATCCGATACGCCATATCACGGAAGAACCCTCTGGCCGAAAATATAAAGCAGCGTCTTGACTACCATTTGGCCATCCAGAAAGCAGATGAACTATCTGTCTACCACCAGCGTATGAATAATCTGTTCGAGCCATTGAAAACCGAGAGACAACCTGCACCTCTGCTGTATCAGTTAATCTTTGCTGTAGGGGCTCTGCTGATCACCCTGTTATCAATCGCTCAGATCCTCAGATGGCGGGTCAAAGTAAAGACCCGACAACTGGCCGCCACTGAGGCCCGCTACCACAACTACTTCGATGGGGTAGCCACTGCACTGTGTGAAGGTGATAGCTCCAAAGCCCTGGCAAGATTAGATGAACTGCTTGATTCTGGAGTCGAAGATCTCAGATCCCACCTCGAAGAGCATCCTGATCTACTGAAAGAGACCCTGTTTTTAATCCGGGTTGTCAACGCCAATCCTGCAACCCTGAAACTATTCTGCGTTAAAAATTTAAAACAGCTGCAGCAGTGGTTACCCAAAAGCATCACCCCGGAGGTATTTACTGCATTCAAAGAGTTCTTAATCGCATCCAGCGAAAGAGAAGCCCTTTTCTCCTGCGAAGTGCCTTTACTGACCTCAAAGGGTCATTTGATTCAGGTGATGATCTCATTCCCCCTCTCGGATTCACTCAAAGAGATACAGCATATCCCGGTCACTCTGGTGGATGTCTCCCATTTGCGGGAAACAGAAAAACAACTCTCCCTTGTGGTTAAAGGTGCTGCTCTGGGCTTCTGGGATTGGAACCTGCTGACCGATGAACTTACCGTGAATCAAAAATGGATGGAGACGCTTGGCCTGGAGCCTTCAGATATGCTGCACAATATCGATGATTGGCAGGAGCGAGTTCATCCAGAGGACAGAGATCGTGTCATACCAATATTTAAACGATCTTTCAACGAAGGCAAAACATACAGCGTAGAGTTCCGCATGCGACATGTCAGTGGCCATTGGGTATGGATCGAAGGTTCAGGCGGTGCGGTTGAGTTCGATCCACTGACTCACCGACCAATCCGGGCCTGTGGTACCCATCAAGACATATCAGAGCGCAAACGGGCCGCGGAGACCCTGAATACCTTAATGGAGAGTATGGTCGGCATCACTGGAGAGGATTTCTTCGAACATGTCGCCAGAGAGCTGTGCCGCTGGTTTGGCGCAGATGGTGCGAATGTCGGGGAGTTGGCAGGAAGAACACAAATCAATTCCATTGCCACAATTATTGACAATAAAGTAGTTGACGATTTCAGCTATCAGATCAGTGGCACCCCTTGTGACAAGGTAGTGAAACAGGGCGCCTCTCTCTATCCTCAGGGCATCCAGGATCTCTTTCCTAAAGATAAAGACCTTGTGCTTCTCAACATGCAGGGCTATGCAGGCTCTCCGATCCGTGACCGCAAAGGTGTTGTGATCGGTATTATCTGGGTTGTCTCACGAAAACCCCTATTCATGCCACCAGACTGGGTTGATGTCATGGATATCATTGCTGCCCGGATCAGTGCAGAGATCGAACGGAAAAGAGCAATGGAACGCCTCGCCTACCAGGCCACCTATGATGTCCTCACAGACTTGCCAAACCGCCGCTTGCTGATCGACCGACTCAGTCAAGCTCAGTCCAGGTGTCGCCGTCACAATCACTCCGGTGCAGTTTTATTTATGGACCTCGACCACTTCAAGACGATCAATGACTCTCTGGGTCACAAAGTCGGTGACCTGCTGCTAAAGCAGGTTGCTGAACGCCTTAGCAGTGAAATCAGAGATGAAGACACCGCCTCTAGGCTCGGTGGCGATGAGTTCATTGTTCTGTTCGCTGAACTGGACAGCAACCCCCAGGTAGCTGCACAGCAAGCCAGTAAAGGGGCGCAAAAAATACAGAAAACTCTTTCGATGCCCTATCTCATTAATGACAATGAACTACATATCACACCTAGTATCGGCATTGTCATCTTCCCATTAGACAGCGAAAGCGGTGACGATATACTCAAATATGCAGACACAGCCATGTACAGAGCCAAGGCGGAAGGCAGAAACACAATCCGATTCTTCTTGCCTGGCATGCAGAATGCGGCTGAACAACAGCTTAGGTTGCAGAACGACTTACGCAACGCCCTGACCAACCACGAACTGACACTCTACTATCAACCCCAGGTCGATCTCGAAGGGAATACTGTCAGCACGGAAGTTCTACTTCGCTGGTTTCATCCAAAACATGGTGAGGTGGAGCCAAGAACCTTTATCGATGTTGCTGAAGAGTCAGGACAGATTCTACAGATCAGTGAATGGGTTCTCAGAGAGGCGCTTAAGAAAAGCAAGCAGTGGAACGAAAATAATCACAACCCGATACGCCTCTCCATAAATGTCAGTTCAGTTCATTTTCACCAGGCCAATTTCGCCGATCAGGTGCAGACAGTTCTCGAGGAGAGTGGCGTCAATCCCAGCCACCTCACCCTGGAAATTCATGAAGGCACCCTGGTTGAAAACTTTGAAGAGGCAGCTGACAAGGTACTTCAGCTAAAGAAGTTAGGGGTGTGTTTCTCCATCGACCGATTTGGTATCGGCTATGCCTCTCTCGCCTATATCCGACGATTACCAGTGGATCAACTCAAGATAGATCGGACCTTCATACGCGATATTTCAATTGATCCCAAAGATGCTCAGCTGGTTCAAACCATTATCAACATGGCTCAGAATATGGAGATCGAAGTGGTTGCAATTGGTGTCGAAAATGCCAGTCAATTGAAATTTCTGCGTGACAAAGGCTGTAAGATATTCCAAGGTTACTACTTCAGCCATCCACTCCCTGTGGATGAATTCGAAACCTACCTGAGCAAAGAAACCGCTTGAGCCAGCAAACAACAACGCCAAATTTCACTAAAGATATCTTTTCTGTTTCGCGTCTCGTGCGGGAGACCCGTGCTGTGCTGGAGGGTAGTTTTCCTCTGCTCTGGGTGAGTGGTGAAATCTCCAATTTAGCGCAACCGGCATCGGGTCACATCTATTTCACCCTCAAGGATGAAGCGGCCCAGGTACGCTGTGCCATGTTTCGCATGAAGCGTCAGCGAATACGCTTCCAACCGGAAAACGGCCAGCAAGTTTTGATTCGAGCCAAGGTAAGCCTGTATGAAGCACGGGGTGAATTTCAGCTGATTGCCGAGCACATGGAACCGGCGGGGGAAGGCGCTTTACGTCTTGCCTTTGAGCAGCTGAAGCAGAAACTTGCCGCCGAGGGTCTGTTCGACACAGAACGCAAAAGGGCATTGCCAATGCCCCCAAAACAGCTGGGACTGATCACCTCGCCCACTGGCGCTGCTGTACGTGATCTACTGACCGTTCTCAAACGACGCTTTCCCGCCCTGCCAGTGATTATCTATCCTGTCCAGGTACAGGGTGAAGAGTCAGCCAGACAGATCATTCAAATGATAACCCTGGCAAGCAAACGCGAGGAGTGTGACTTACTGATTTTAAGCCGGGGTGGCGGCTCTTTGGAAGACCTGCAATCCTTCAATGACGAAGGCGTGGCAAGGGCAATCAGAAACTCGAAGATACCCGTGGTAACCGGCATAGGCCACGAGATCGATTTTACCATCGCAGACTTCGTTGCAGATAGGCGAGCCCCTACCCCATCTGCAGCTGCAGAGCTTGTTACCCCGGATCAACAGGAGTGGACACAGAGACTGCAAACAATTGCAAAACGCCTGCATCATTATCAGTTACGACGACTTCAACAACTGAGTGAACGGTGTCTGGCGTTGGGTAAACGACTCAATACCCAACATCCAAAGCAGAGACTTCAACAACGTCAGCAACGACTGGATGAGCTGGCTGACCGATTGACCAGAGTTTTTCAATTCAACCTACTACAGCGCAACCAACGTCTGGATCGGCTCCACACTCGCCTCTCCAGGCAGACACCGGAACAACGACTGGAAAGGTTAAACCAACAAAACAGAAACCTTACAGAACGACTTCATCGCGCCTTCAAGGAGCGGATGAATCTATACCAGACAAAACTAATTCAAATAGGCAGGGATCTTCACAACCTGAGCCCCCTGAATACCTTGGGAAGAGGTTATGCCATCGTAAGTCGTGCTTCTGATGGCGCTATCATTAGCGACTCTTCAGAAGTCAACATCGGGGATGAACTCCAAGCCAGGCTGCAACAGGGAAAACTCGTCTGCCAGGTTTTAGACAAGGAAGATTGAGCACACCGTTGAATCAACAAACGACAGGGCTGCTTATTTTGCTACCAGTTCTTTTGCCTGCGCCACCCAGTCTTCCCGCTCAATACGCCCTTTAAAACTGAGTTGATCGGAGAAGCGGTCGATATCGGCCTGATTCCAGTCGGCAATCTGCTTAAAGCTGTTGATACCAATCCCATGTAACTTTTTTTCTAGTACTGCCCCGATACCTTTTATCTTTTTCAGATCATCAGATAACTCAACTGATTCGATATCATCACTCTCTACCTTTTCATCCCCTCCGGCAGACAGCAGGCGTTGTAACTCAGCAACCTGCTTCTCAAGGAGTTCCACCCGACCCGTGAGATGTTGATGCTTATGCATTTTCACAAATTTCTTGCTTAATTTGCGCTTTGCCCCGCTATCGCTTTTTTTCGTCTTTTTACCCTTTTTCGGCATAACCAACCTCCCCTGATATACGTTAAGTTCATCCGCCATTTCAAGCCGGCTTGACTACTGAGTATGGTAGAAAACTAATGTTTTTTATAGGTTTATTGTTTTTTACCTTCAAACTACGCCTGTGAAAACCTAACCAGGGCTATTTATTTGCTTAATCGGTTATCAATTTTTAAGCCATTGCAATATTGCAGCTCCCTGTGCCTTTGGTGGGGCATGGCCCCACCCTACGCAACTAACCAGGGCTGCTTATTTGCTTAATCGGTTATCAACTTTTGAGCCATTGCAATATTGCAGCTCCCTGTGCTTTTTGGTGGGGCAGGGCCCCACCCTACGCAATATTCAAAACTTGTTGAGTGTCTTCTTATTGAGGCAGGGTAAGACCACTGGCTGTATGTGCATAAACGAAGAGACTGAGCTTTGCTATAGTTCAAGAACTGATACTAACCGAAAATAAATTCGGAATGAGGAGGATTACATGTTTGTCAGCGACTATATGAGCGCATCCCCGATCACAGTGCGCAGTGAAGATAACTATGATCTGGCTTTTGAAATCATGGAAGAGAAAAATATGCACCACCTACCTGTGGTAAACCAGGAGAATCATGTGGTAGGAATCGTCACGCGGCGGGATTTGCAGCTGGCGGCACGATATTTTAGAGAAGCACCCGCTGAGATCTCTGAAGTCATGCATACACCAGTACTCACCACCTCGGGCAGCGCTTCGCTCTCTTCCGCAGTGAAACAGATGACTGACCACAGAATCGGTTGTCTACCTGTAGTTGGTAACGACAGCAATGTCGAGGGAATGCTCACAGAGAGCGACCTTTTTCGTGCACTATCAGACTTGCTAGATAGCTGAAAACCTTAAGCTCAGAGAGATCCAGACTGCGTTTCAGTACAGTCTTATCAGCTCGCCATTACTCCAGAAACAGGCGCAAACACCCCCACCCTTGATGACAAAAGGGTTGGGGAGAGCATACGTGTCGAACATTTGATGAAATTGAAGTGCAGATAACAAATTACGCTAAAGTTCTCAGGTCTTGCCTGCAATCCCAAACTCTGAACTGGCTTATTGATCTGCCAGATTAAGGAACCTCTGTTTAATTCTGGACGAAACAGATTGTGCCCTAAAATGTTCTGGTTCAAGGCATGGATCGCTCGTAATAGCAGGCTATTGCGAAGATTCATAACTCAGAAACTGGACATTTCAGGGGCAAGATGCGAGTTCACGAATTGATCAGAGGTTCCTTAAGTGATGACCTGGTGAAGAAGAGCTACGCCTATTTTCTTTTTCTCAGTATCAAAACCGTCAAAGCCAGCGCGCCAAACAGAGCATAGTAGGTAGCCTCATTCCTATCCACACCTAAAAACAGGGCGCCATACCCTCCAATAGCTGCTCCCATACCACCAAACGCCAACCCTCGCATTACACGACAAAGAGTGCAGTTTTTGGCATTTGGTTGAGTGGTCATTTTTTAATCAGGCTCTTGATGCAATCAAGGTAGCCCAATTCATCAGGCATTCGGTTGGCTGATTGAGCTTCCCAAAGAATACGCCCCAAGCACTCCATCAGTTGGTGTTCCGCTTCATGGGCCTCCCCCTTGTGTTGACAGAGTTGCTGGTAGAGCCTGCTGATTCCTGCGGGTCGATCAGTAGAGACCTGTTCGATCAAAGTGAGATGCATCGCCATATGTAAAAAAGGGTTGGTCTGTCCACCCTCAGGATGAAAATCCCGCTCCAGACTCTGCTCCCTGTTATTCAACAAACCATGGTACTCCGGATGCTGTTTGATCACCTGGGATACAATCTCTTCCAGAGGTTCCATGGGTTGTTCTGCAAGATGCTTTCGCCAAGCCTCAAAAAAGACCTGACGCAACTGATTCCGATCATTACTAATCATCAGGATTTATAACTCAAGGCTGTGTCGCTTTCTGCGATAATTTTTTCAATGCGCCTGTCACTTTTTTCTTCACCTTTTCCCGGTCGTCGATAGCGAAGCGACCAAATAGATATTCCGGGCTGTTATAGCCAAGCCAGACCTTATCTTCAGCATCTTGCCACACCAGAGCTTTCAGCGGCAGGTCGATGCCGGCACGTTGATCACTGGTCATCAATGCGGTACCCACTTTCGGGCTACCAAAAATAATCAATAACGTCGGACGTAGAGATTGTCCAACCTTCTTCGCCCCAGCAGCATGGTCGATACGACTGAAGATCTTCAGACCTGCTTCCTCTGCAGCAGCAACAAAACGATCAGCGGTCTCCTCTACGTTAAATTGGCTGGCCTTTGTCACCATACCGCTATCTGCCTGGGCGACACCGATGGTCAGTAACAGACCAGCTATAAGCGTGAATATAGTTTTCATCCTATGCTCCTTTATTGGGGCCTGTGAACACTAATCGAATTGGCCCTGAGTTGTTCAGCGGGTTCTCAGTCGAACTATAGAGACTATTCCGTCTTATCTTTGTACTCACACAGATCTTCGATGACACAGCTTCCACAACGTGGTTTGCGTGCCACACAAGTATAACGTCCGTGCAGAATCAGCCAATGGTGAGCATCCTGTAAAAAAACTTCAGGAGTAGAGCGCATCAGCTTTTTTTCCACTTCCAACGGTGTCTTGCCCGGTGCGATCCGGGTACGGTTTGAAACCCTGAAGATATGGGTATCAACTGCCATTGTCAGGTGACCGAAAGCCGTGTTCAACACAACATTTGCTGTTTTCCTGCCCACACCGGGCAGAGACTCCAGCGCCTTACGATCCTCAGGCACCTCACCACCATGAGATTCGATCAGGATGCGACAGGTCTCAACAATATTCTTAGCCTTATTATTGAAAAGACCAATGGTTTTTATATACCCCTTCAATCCTTCAATACCCAGATCACGAATCAGTTCAGGGGTATTCGCCACTGGATAGAGCAGGTCGGTAGCCTTATTCACTCCCTTATCTGTCGATTGCGCTGAAAGAATTACCGCCACTAATAGTTCGAAAGGGGTTTTGTAATTCAGTTCAGTTGTGGGGTTGGGATTGGCCGCTTGAAGACGCTGAAAGATGGCCTGGCGTTTTTCTCTATTCATGAAACATATTGGACAGCTGATTTAACTTCGCCATTCTAGATCATAAAGGGGCAGTGAAGCGAACCCAAAGGTAGACAGCTTGGACTATTAAACCGCTATTTCAGCATTGCCTTTGCATCGACTGACTTGGTTTAGACTGAGCTTGGATTTTCCTAGAGCCTGTTAACACTAATCCCACACAGAAAATGCCAAAACACGATTCAACACAGAGTGACATAAACAATATTTATATGGGGATAGCGATTTAAGGTGGAGTTTCATATACTGGTAACCCAATCGCAGTGTGCCTAGAAGGCCATAAGCCTTGAATTAAAAACACTCGTAACCCGACGAAAACAGTGATGGACATTTACCATGACCAGAAAACATGATGGCGCCGCTCGGACAAACAATCAGAAACTCCTAGCTTGGATTGATGAAATCGCACAACTATGTAATCCGGATCGGATTTACTGGTGTGATGGTTCACAGGAAGAGTACGACCGTCTATGTGACGAGATGGTGAAAAGCGGCACATTTATCCGCCTTAACCAGGAGAAACGGCCCAACAGTTATCTGGCACGCTCCCATCCGAGCGATGTAGCTCGCGTTGAAGAGCGTACCTACATCTGTTCTAAAAACGAAGAAGACGCTGGTCCAACCAACAACTGGATGGATCCCAAGCAGATGAAATCTGTCCTCAAGGGGTTATTCAAAGGCTGCATGCAAGGAAGGACTATGTATGTCATTCCCTTCAGCATGGGACCGCTTGGCTCTCATATCGCGCACATTGGTGTTGAAATCTCAGACTCTGCCTACGTCGCAGTGAATCAGCGCCTGATGACCCGTATGGGGCAGGATGTACTCAATGTGCTGGGTGATGAGGGTGAATTCGTCCCTTGCGTACACTCAGTTGGTGCGCCCTTACAACCTGGGGAAGAGGACGTTCCCTGGCCCTGTGCAGGCAGCATTGAGGATAAATACATTACCCATTTTCCTGACACCAGAGAGATCTGGTCCTACGGCAGTGGTTATGGTGGTAATGCCCTACTGGGTAAAAAGTGCTTTGCGCTGCGTATCGCCTCGGTGATGGGGCGGGATGAAGGCTGGCTGGCGGAGCACATGCTGATCATGGGCGTTGAAACTCCAGAGAAGAAGAAGTTTTATGTGGCAGCGGCCTTTCCCAGTGCCTGTGGAAAAACCAATTTTGCAATGCTCAAATCGCCACAAGGTTTAGAGGACTGGAAGGTCACCACTATCGGAGATGATATTGCATGGATAAAACCCAATCCCAAGGATGGAAAGTTCTATGCCATCAATCCCGAGTATGGGCTATTCGGCGTCGCCCCAGGCACCAATGATACATCCAACCCCAATGCCATCGCCGCTCTGACCAAGGACAGCATCTTCACCAACTGCGCCCTGACTGATGACGGTGATATTTGGTGGGAGGGGCTGACGGAAGATCCCCCTGAACATTTGATCGACTGGCGCGGAGATGACTGGGTGATTGGTTGCGGACATCCGGCGGCCCATCCCAATGCCCGCTTTACCGCCCCCGCTGCCGCCTGCCCCTCAATTGATCCGGAATGGGAGAATCCTGCCGGTGTACCGATCACCGCATTCCTGTTTGGCGGACGTGTCAGTAACAACTTTCCGTTAGTGTTTCAAAGCTACAACTGGGAGCATGGCGTCTACATGGCAGCGACCATGGGCTCGGAGGCAACTGCAGCCTCAATCGGTCAGGCTGCCATGCGACGTGATCCGATGGCCATGTTGCCATTCTGTGGTTACAACATGGCGGAGTATTTTAAGCACTGGCTGCGTATTGGACGTAAAAATGTTGCAACACCACCGGCGATATTCCGGGTGAACTGGTTTCGCAAAGATCGGCATGGTCGTTTCATCTGGCCAGGCTTCAGCGAGAACATGCGGGTATTGAAGTGGGTGATAGACCGATGCAACGGTAATGGTCATGCGATCGAGAGCCCCTTAGGCTGGGTCCCCTCTCATGATGCCCTTAACTGGAATGGACTCGATTTCGATAAAGCAGACTTTTATGAAATCATGAATATCGACCGGGAGAGAGCCCGCCACGAAGCCATTGATCAGGAAGAGTTGTTTTCCCGTTTTGGTGACCACCTCCCACGAGAGATGGAGCTTGAACGGGAGCTGCAACTGGCGAGGCTATACCACTCCCCAAAATATTGGGATCTCTCTGCGACTGATGATTGAGCAATTCGCGAATAGGTTGTAAAAACCCAACACTTCATTAACACGCTTTTCCCAAACCCCGCGCTGACTTTCTACTCTGCCCTTCTGGGCAGAGTAGAGTAGTCTGTAGAGTATGCAGCAGCTTTCAAACGCAACATTCAGTATACGGCGACTCAATCCGTTCAATGGCCTATTGCAGGTCTACCAACAAGATTCGGCCCGCGCACTCAGTGCAAATGGTGTGGTGTGGGAAATCCAGGTCCTCAGTGAGACGCCCCAGGGTTTATGGGCCAATACCCCCCTGGGAGAAGGACAATATTTCACCTTTGGTTTATGGTCGGAAGTTAATGGTCTGGAGCAAGTTCCGGTCAATCCCCTATTCGATATAAGAAGCATGATCGAAGCCAGTGACACGCTGATCTCTGGACTGCAGCCGGTACTGCCTCAGCTCCCTTTCCCTATGGCCGACCACTATGAGCTTTGGCTGCTGGATGAAGAAAACGGCGAGCCCGTTGCACTACTACAGAGTTGCCGCGCAGAGAGCGAGATTCAATTGCACAATATGGAGCAAAAATGGATCGCTGCAGCAAAAGGTGACTTCAGTTTCGTCTCACCCCACCTTCGACAACGTGGAGTGCCCAGCCATGATGGTTACAATCCCAGGGTACACGCCTCGATTGTAGAGGCCGAAGTCAGAGGACGAGCCGGTTTTCTGCCGCAGACTGCGTGGTTCTATAACGACCCTGATACTGGCATGATGCACCACATCGGGGATTCGACAACAACTGTAAGATTTCCAGAATTGCCACTTACAGAATCGGGTTATGATGCTGAGAACGCCCCCTTGATCGCAGACTATATCGCCTGGAAGGCCCCTCAACTGCTGATGCTGCCTAACCTGAGCAGAGAGACAAGGGAGAGATTAGAACGATTGGCGGTAGATCAGGCAGAGCAGATCGACAGATTATGGACACTCTATCCGGAAATACACAATAAAGACCTGTTGAAACGAGCACGGGTAGAGGCAAGAATCCGCAAAGCGAATCGGAATTAAATAATGAGATACCTTAACCAATCGGATCAACTGTCAATGAAGGAGGGTGGCCTGGGAATAGTGCTGGTCAACCTCGGCACCCCTGACGCCCCGACTACCGGCGCAGTGCGTAGATACCTGGCTGAATTTCTCAGTGACCCAAGAATTGTGGCTATTCCCAGGTTTCTCTGGATGATTATCCTGCACGGCATTGTTTTACGAGTCAGACCAAAACGCTCCGCCAAGGCCTATGCCTCGATCTGGACAGAGGAAGGCTCACCACTGCTTGCGATATCCAAGAAGCAGCGATCTGCCCTGGAAGAAGAGATTGCGCCTCTATTTGAAGGCCAGGTCACAGTTGCTCTGGCGATGCGTTACGGTAACCCCTCGATCCCCAGTGTCTTGCAATCGCTGCGCGAGAAAAATATTCAGCGCCTGCTGATCCTGCCCCTCTATCCCCAATATTCAGCGACCACCACCGCCTCGATATTTGATGCAATAACCTCTGAGCTGCAACGCTGGCGGTGGATACCTGAGATCCGCTTTATCCAACACTACCAGCAGGAAGCGGATTACATCGCCGCACTCAGCAATCAGATCGAAGCCTTCCGAAAAGAGCACGGTACCGCAGAGAAACTACTCTTCTCATTTCATGGCATTCCCAAGGATTACTATCAGGCAGGCGACCCCTACCCTGATGAGTGTCATGCCACAGCCAAAGCTGTTATTGAAAGGTTAGGGCTAAAGGATGAGCAATGGCAGATCGCCTTTCAATCCCGATTTGGTGCGCAAGAGTGGGTTAAACCCTATACCGATGCGACACTCAAACAGTGGGGCGCCGAAGGGGTCAAAAGTGTTCAGGTAGTCTGCCCTGCCTTCTCAACAGACTGCCTCGAAACCCTGGAAGAGATCGCAGTGGAAAACAGAGACTACTTTCTGCAAGCGGGGGGTGGCGACTACACCTATATCCCAGCCCTGAATGACGACCCTGAACATATCGGGATGCTGGCAAAACTGATCCATAAGCATGCCCAGGGCTGGCCGGAAGCCAGACCCCTTGCTGGAGATAAAAATCAATGAGCACAACACCCCACCCCGTAGAGATCAAAGTCCACCAACAGAGCCGTTTTCTTGATATCTCTTTCAGCGACGGCGCCCACTTTGCCCTCCCCTGTGAATACCTGAGGGTCTACTCACCCTCAGCAGAGACTCGTGGCCATAGTCCAGCAACCGCCAAACTGGAAAAAGGCAAAGAGATGGTCTCTATTACCCAGATGGAGCCGGTGGGTCAGTATGCAGTCAAAATTCACTTTGATGACGGCCACAACTCCGGGCTCTATGATTGGCAATACCTCTATAACCTGGGCAAACATCAGGATGAGCTATGGCAGGCCTATCTGGAAAAACTTGAGGCGGTGGGTTATCAACGCCAAGAGCCAGAACTGATACCCAGGGATGGTGGTGCATAGGTCAGTATGCCGTGACATCAGCTAACCCCCCGTTCGAACTCGATCCACGGCTTGCTACAGACTGCTATCTATTAGCGGAATTGGAATTGAGCCAGCTGTTGCTGATGAACAATGCACTGCTGCCCTGGTTCATACTGGTTCCCCGCGTCTCCTGCCATGAACTGCATCAGCTCTCATCCGAACAGCAATTAATACTACTTCAGGAGACTAATCTGCTTTCACACTTTGTGGAGACAAACTATGAGACAGATAAGCTCAACATCGCTGCGATCGGTAATATCGTACGACAGATGCATATCCATATAATCGGCCGCACAACCAATGACCCCTGGTGGCCCGGTGTGGTTTGGGGCACCAGCCAACGTCAGGCATATGATCAATCACAGCTGGATGAGATTATACGAAAGTTAGAAGAACAACTCCCGGATACGCTCTGCTTCCTGCATCCAGTTGCCAAGAGATAACCACACCAACCACATTGGCGTCACTTAAACAAGATTAATAACTGAGCATTATTCAATGCCGGCATGGTGCGGCAGGGCCACACCCTACATCACGCCTCTATTAACCTGGGACCGAACGGTCGTAGGGTGGGGCCATGCCAGTACATGTTTGAATTAAACGTAGGGTGGGGCCATGCCCCACCAAAAGCTCACCGAAAACGCCATAACCACATGCAACCTCCACAATTTCAAGAATATCTCAGCAAGGTAGCCTGGATGGAGCAAAGCGGAATCCGGGATGGTTGACGCGCTGTTCCCCCCGGATTCCGTTGCACTTCATCCAGGCTACGGACTAGGCTGTAACCTGCCAGCTCTCAGCTAGTATTGGCTGAAGTGCATCAGCTACATCCTCAAGAGTAACTTTACCAACCCCTGCAGGCACTTCGAAACTTGCCATCGCCCTCACTAGTTGACTACTTGGTGGGGCATGGCCCCACCCTACCTATCCGCATAGGTGTAGGGTGGGGCCATGCCCC